>DASWRJ010000493.1:0-6168 GCA_036403255.1 Verrucomicrobiia bacterium | reverse complement strand
CAACTTGGCCCCTATTTCAGGAATACGTGTGACGAGGTCCTTTTCCGGTCCAGTCAAAGTGAAGTGTTGCTGAATTTTCTTAAGCACTTCCCCGGGCAGGGTGACACATCCAATGCGCGAAAGCATGGCGGCCAACTCCAGGTCCCAGGTTTGCGAGATGTTCAGTGATTGCGCAAATTGGCGCATATAATTGCGCAGCATTTGCGAACGTCCAAAGACTGAATTCTCAGCGGAAGCGAGCACCTCCATGAGCAATTTGATGCTGCCATTCAGAGTGTTTTCCAGCAAATCGCGCTCGGCCCGAATCATTTGGTACTGTTTAAGTCCGGTCTGAAGGGCCTCGGCGAGTGCATCTGGCGCACAAGGTTTGTTTAGGAATTGAAAGACTTGCCCATTATTGATGGCTTCCACGGCGGTTTTCTGATCGGCATTACCCGTGAGCATGAAGCGGACGGTGTCGGGCGCGGCCTGGCGGGCTTTGCGCAGAAACTCGACGCCATTCATGCCGGGCATTTGCATATCCGCCACGACAACAGCATAGGGACCGTTTGCCGCCATCAAACTGAGGGCCTGGACTCCGCCACTCGCTGTTTCGATGGAGAAGCGCTTGCGGAAATTGCGCTGGTAGGCAGCCAAAACGTTCGGATCATCATCAACACACAATATTTTCATAAGTTACACTTTCAATAGTTCAGGTTCTTGATTTACAACGGCGGCGGCCCGCCAGCCTTCAAGGTGCTCAGTCAGCCCAAGGCCGCTTAAATAAGTCATATCCAACGAGGCATGGGGAATAATGGCTTCTGCTTCAAGGTCATGGAGAATGCCATTGGCCACATGAACGGCGGTGACCGTACTAAATGTTTTGAGCGGTGCCTTGGCCGGACAATGGTGGAACGTAATTGCTTCCACGACCGGAGTGGGCAGGCCCCAAAGCCCCAACAGATACCCACCGACCTCCGCATGATTTGCGCCAAAAACAATTCGCTCGGCCTCTATTAGAGGAACCCCACTTACAGTGGACATGCGAATGGCCTCGCCGTATTTGACGGGAAAGTTCGATGCGAGCACTAGTCTGCCCGTGTCGTGCAGAAGTCCGGCCACGAATGCTTCCGATTGTAATTGTTTTGCATCTTCCAGCCGTGTGATGCGCTGGGCCAGTGCACCCGTGGCCTGGCTATGAGCCCAAAGGGCTTCAATGGAGAAATTTGGCATAATCATTTTCTCAAATTGTGAGAACGCCTGCACTGAAAGGACAAGCGCCTTGATCGTCTCCAGACCTATGTAACGGACCGCTTCCAGAGGCGAGGACATTGGGCGGCTCAATCCGAAAAATGCCGAGTTGGAAAGCTTGAGAATTTTGGCGGTCATGGCGATGTCTCTCTCCATGACAGCGGCGACTTCGTCAAGGCCAACATTCGGGTCGCGCATTTTCTCGACAATCTCGATATAGAGCGCCGGGATGCTTGGCAGCGTCTCCATTTGCGAAGCGAGTTGACGCAATGTCTGGCTTTGTAAGGATTTTTCGAGTTCAAGCGCTCGCGTAATGGCCGTGCGCAGAGTTTCAGGCTCGCAAGGCTTGCTCAGGTATTGGTGTGTAGAACCGACGCATTTGAGAATAAGATCCTGATCGGCATGACCTGAGAGAATAAGCCGTACGCTTTTTGGGGAGCGTTTAAGCACTTCGCAAAGCAGTTCGGCGCCATTCATGCCAGGCATGCGCATGTCCGAAACGACCACGTCGAAGGAGAAATCCTTCATCAACTCGAGCGCTTTCGTGCCGCTTTCCACGAACATCATGTCCCACTCATTGCGCATTCCGCGCAACATGCGCTGCAAGCCCTGCAGCACCATTGGCTCATCATCGACAAACATTATGCGCTTTTTCATGCGGCTTTCTTCAGTGTTTGGGAGGCGCGGAGGGGCAGGCGGATGACAAACACGGTGCCCTTGCCCTCGGGGCATTCAAAATGAATGGTGCCGCCGTGTTTCTCCACCACCACCGCGTGCGCCAGCGCGAGTCCCTGCCCCGTTCCTTTTCCAACCTCCTTCGTGGTAAAAAATGGTTCAAAGATCCGTGACCGTACTTTCTCGGGGATTCCTCCGCCCGAGTCCTGAATGCGCACTTCGACCGATTCGCCAACCAATTGAGTGCTGATTGAAATAGTGCCTTTGCCTTGGCTGCCGTCGCCGACGACATCCGTGATGGCGTGAGCGGCATTGACGAGCAGGTTGAGGATGACCTGGTTGATCTCCCCCGGGAGGCAGGGAACAGCGGGCAGGTCGGAGGCGAGTTCGGTTTTAACTTCCGCGACGTACTTCCATTCAGCTCGAGCCACGGTCACGGTGCTTTCTATGGCGCGGTTCAGGTCGATCGGGGTCTTATCCTCGGTGCCTGGGTGAGAGAATTCCTTCATCGCGCGGACAATCTTGGATATTCGATCGACTCCATCGAGCGATTGGGCAATGGCAATCGGAATTTCCCGCAAGAGATATTCCGGATCGGCTGCCTCGCGAACGCCTTCGACCCGGGCGAGGAGTTCTGGCGCGAAGGATTTTGCCTTGCAGCTTTCGAAAAGCAGGTCGTATCCCTGAAGCAGGGCTTTCAGCTCACCAAATGAATCCTGGAGGAAGCGAGTATTGTCTCCTATGTACTGGGTTGGAGTATTTATTTCGTGAGCGATGCCGGCGGCAAGCTGACCGATCGCTTCAAGCTTTTGCGCTTGGCGAAATTGCACCTCCATCAACTCACGTTCCTTCTGGATGCGTTTGCTCTCGGTGATGTCTTCAACTGCTCCGACATAGCCGGTGACCTCTCCCTGGTCGGAGATCATCGGTGTGGCCACGGAGGAGATCCATTTCAACTCGCCCTGGAGATTAATGATCCGGTGCTTCTGGGACCAGACCTCGCCACTGCTAACGGTTTTCTTCCAAAGGGCTGGCAGAGATTCCCGGTCATCCGGGTGCAGGGCCGCGTTCCAACCTTCGCCCAGATTTTGTTCTGAACTCAGCCCGGAAATTGCGGTCCAACGGGGACTGGAGTAAGTGCATCGGCCGGCACGGTCGGCTTCAAAAATGGCGAAAGGGGAGAATTCGCAGAGCTTTCGGAAGCGCTCCTCCGAGGCCCTGAGTTCCTTGGTGCGAGAAGCAACCACGTGCTCTAGATCCTCGATTTTGAATCTGGAGGCCTGGAGGAGCCTCCATTTCTCAGTCATGGCATAGGCGAGTTGCAGAACTTCGGTGTTATCAAACGGTTTCTTGAGCAAGACCAAACGATCGGATTGGCCGATTTTGGCGATCATGTCCTCCCACGAGTAGTCCGAATATGCCGTGCAAACTACCACTTGCAGATCTGGATAGACTTCCCAGATCTTTGCGATCGTTTCGATACCATCAATTCCCGGCGGCATCCGTACATCTACGAAGGCCATGGCATACGGCCGCCCCAATTTCACCGCCTCTTTTACTTTCTCTACGCCATCGAGACCTTGAAAGGCCGAATCGAGTTTAAATCCCTCCATCTTCGGAGTCTTCTGCTCATCGCCGAAAAGGTCCGCGCTCAGGTCATCCAGGCCGCTCTCATCCGCCACGACGGTGAGGATTTTGTGGAAATCGGCGTGGATGGCATGGTTGTCATCTATGATCAGGATGCGGCGGTTAATGGGTGTTTCATTCATAAGAAAGTTCAGTTCCGTGATTTGTCGCAGGGCAGTTCCAAAGTGAAGGCCGCTCCCGTTCCAGGACCATCGCTGCGCACGGTGAGGGATCCGCCCAGTTCCCTGGCCGCCAGCGCCCCATTGTGAAGGCCGAAGCCATGGCCGTCTTTCTTGGTCGTAAATCCGTGATTGAAGATCCGGGTGAGGTTCTCCTGGGGAATGCCCACCCCATTGTCCAGCACCGAGATAAGGACGCTGCCCTGGCCCTGCTTGAGCTGGAACGTCAATTTCTTCTCGGGCCTATTGGCTGCATCGCAGGCCTGTTTGCCGTTGCGGACCAAATTCACCAGAATCTGCAGGACTTTGTGCTTGTCGGTCGTGATGGGGGGAACTTTCTCAAACTCGCGAATGACCTGCACATCGTGGCGGGTCAATGAGGCCGCGCTCATGCCCAGGGTGTCTTCCATCAACACTGCCAGGTCCACGATTTCACTGACGCCCGAGATGGTGGCGTAACTTTGCTGCATGGCCACGATGTCCTTGATGTGCGCCACGTTGTTTTGCAGGCTCGTAATCTCCTGGAGAGAGGCGTCCTGGTTCTGGCTGGATTTCACACAAAGCTGCCGGACAAAATCGGGAACCTTGCGTGCGCGCGGATCTTGGGCAAAAAACGAGGGCAAATCGGCCACATGCTCATCCAGGAGGCCGGCGAGCTTGCTCAGCTCGGCCAGCGTGGATTTTTTGATTTGCTGAGCCAGCAGATTGGTGGAGACATTCACGCTGTTGAGGACGTTCCCGACGTTGTGCAGGACGGCGGTCGCCACTTCGGCCATGCCTGCCTGACGGGATGCGGTGACCAGCTTCTGATGCGTCGATTCCAGTTTGGCTTCCGCCTCCTTGCGCTCCTGAATCTCCAACCGTAACTCCTTCGTCCGGTCCTCCACGCATTTTTCGACATTCTGATTAATCAGTTCCAATTTGGCCTGGCGTTGAGCGACCGCGCGCATTTCCTGCAAACTCTGGCGAATTGAAATCAGGAGGAAAAAATCCTCGAAAATGACCCAACCCGCGTGCTCCGTCCAACGCCACGGACTGGCCGTCAGCACGCCAAAGACTGACTGGGGCCAAAAGACGCCCCGGAGGAAGTGATCGAGAGCGACGACCACGGTGGCGGAAATCATGACCTTCCAATCGCGGTAGAACGCGAGAAAGGCCAATGAACCAAAAACGTGGAAATGGGACTCGACCCGTCCGCCCATGAGGTGAATGAGCAAAGCGGACATGAGCATCTGCCCAACGGCGATGGAGTGACGGGTGATGGTCCGGCCAGGATACTTCCAGATGAGGAAGACCGGAAAACTTGTGATCGCACCGCCAATAAACAAGGCGGCCCAAATGTGCCAATGGATTTGGCTGCTGGGCCCGACCCACGTCTTCGGGGAGATCCAGAGTGCGATGACGAGTCCCGCCAACCACTGAAACACCATCAGCTTGGAGAACAAGTGGTCGGCCCGCTGGTGAATCTGGTTCAGATCGGTGTGGAACAACGACGCGGTGCGTTGTTTTGTAGCCTCGCCGTCCATGTCTTCTGCGACTATGGTTTGCATTTTTGCGTTCCCTTCTGATTTTGTGCTTCCACCCCGAAAAGCGGACAACCAAAGACCGCCGTGCTCGCCGGTCCTGAAGCCTGTTCATCCAGCAAGGCCATAATGGCGTTACGGCCGGCGCTATCCCCAGAATGGCCTCGTGAGATGGTTATGCCCCCGTGGAAGATCAACCCGCCTCGCTGATTATAAAGGGCAGTATCACCCGACGTTTGCGCGGCGAAATATTTGGCCTCGGTTCCGAGGCGATCGCGGTGGACGAGGACGCCGGGGATGGCAGCAGCGGTTTTCCAGGAATCAGTTTCCACCCAATCGTCAAACATTCCAGCCGGTTGGAGAAAGAGAACATGGCAAGTTAGGCGCTCATGATAAGTGGCCATCAAGCGGGCAAGTTCACCCAGGCTGGCTCTGGAGCAAGGACACCGAGGATGAACAAACATAACCAGAGTAGGTTGCCGCTGGTCGAAGCGAAGCTGGCTGGAAGCCGGCCAAAAATTGGGAGGCGCGCCTTCCTTTCCCCGGGAACCGGCATATGCCGTCAACAGGATCGTGCCCGCGAGGACAACGAGCAGCCACGTGAGACCTGCGGCGAGCAACATGCGGCGATTTTTAGTCGAGTGGCTCATGATCAATTCATGCGGCAAGCTGCGCGCACGGTAGCTCGAGCGTGAACGCCGCCCCGCGACCGGGCCCGTCGCTTTTCACCGTCAGCGAGCCGCCCAGCTCTCTGGCGGCCAAAGCGGAGTTGTGCAGGCCGAAGCCGTGCCCTGTTTTTTTGCTGGTAAATCCGTGGTTGAAGATCCGGTTGAGGTTCTCCTCGGGAATGCCCACCCCATTATCCAGCACCGAAATGCGCACGCTGTGCTCGGCCTGCTTGAGCTGCAAGGTCAACTTTTTGTCCGGCGTCTTCG
>DASWRJ010000492.1:0-11553 GCA_036403255.1 Verrucomicrobiia bacterium | reverse complement strand
AATAAAAGAGCATTGTCCAACATGCCAAAAAGCACAGCAAAGAAGGAGCAAACCCTATGTATAAAATTCGAGGTTCGGACGGCAAAGATTATGGCCCGATCAGCACGGAGGTGCTGCGGCAATGGATTGCTGAACGGCGCGTGATCGGCACGACGCTCGCGCAAGCCGAGGGCAGCACAGAATGGAAGCCGTTGTCCACGTTTCCCGAATTTGCCGCGGTTTTTCCTCCGCCTGCGACACCGGCACCTCCACCCGCAGCGTCTTACATAACCGGTTCCGGGCAGCCCGCACCTACGAGCGGAATGGCGATAAGTTCGCTCGTTCTTGGCATTTGCGGAATGTTCACTTGCGGCATATCGGCGCTAGTAGGATTGATCCTGGGAATCGTGTCGCTTGGTAAGATTAAGAAGAGCAATGGAACAATCGGCGGTAAAGGATTGGCTATCGCCGGTATTTGCGTGTCGGGTTTATTCCTGCTGATTTTTCCGGCTTACCTGGCATTGAATGCCGCTCTCCTTTTGCCAGCTTTGCAAAAGGCAAAATCCAAGGCGGCAACTATAAATTGCGTGAGCAATCTGAAACAGATGGGCCTGGCGGCGCGGATGTACGCCAACGACAACAAGGACCGCTTTCCCTTGAACTTCATCTCAATGTCCAATGAACTAGGGACGCCTAAAATTTTGACCTGCAACGATGATCATGTGAGGACAAAAATGCAGAGCTGGGCTGACTTTAATCCGACGAACGTTACCTACCAATTCCTGGCACCGGGCTTGATTGATGATGCAACGAACTACAGCGTGGCGGTCTTTCAATGTCCAATTCATGGCAACGTTTGCTACGCGGATGGTTCAGTGCAGCAAGGTCAGTCGTCGCAAAGTGGATCAAGATGGAACTCCAAGTGAGAAGTCGAACGTGGCTGGAAGGCTCGGGGGATCCGGGTTGAGGTTGTGAATAAAAGAGCATTGTCCAACATGCCAAAAACACGGCAAAGAAAGAGCAAACGGTATGTATAAAATTCGAGGTTCTGAGGGTAAAGATTATGGTCCGATCAGCGCAGATGTGCTGCGCCAATGGATAAGCGAGAGGCGGGTAAGCGGCTCGACGCTGGTCCAGGCCGAAGGCAGCAACGAATGGAAGCCGCTCTCCGCCTATCCCGAATATGCCGGAGCTTTGCCTGCCGCGCCAGCCGTTCCACCGCCACCAGGTATAATGCCCGGCCAGGTACCACGTACGAGCGGCATGGCGATTTCGTCACTGGTGCTGGGCATTTGTGGCCTTTTTACTTGCGGCATAACAGCCCTAATCGGGGTTATTCTAGGCATTGTCAGCCTGGTGAAAATTAATAAGAGCAACGGCCGGCTGAGCGGAAGAGGTATGGCCATTGCTGGAATTTGTTGTTCGGCTTTTTTCCTGACGATAGGCTTGCCCTTTTCGGCGGCCATGCTGTTGCCCGCTCTGGCCAAGGCCAAAGCTCGCGCGCAAACAATCCGCTGCGTGAACAACATGAAGCAAATAGGGCTGGGTGTGAGGATCTGGGCCAACGATCACAACGAGAATTTTCCACCGAATCTGCTTTCTATCTCGAATGAGATAACAACGCCGTTCGTTTTGACGTGCCCAGGAGATCGGCAACGGAATGCCACAAAGTCATGGGACACATTCAGCGTCAATGAGGTTACATATGAGTACCTCATTCCAACCGGCAAAGTGACAGACAATCCCAGT
The DNA here is from genome assembly GCA_036403255.1 of Verrucomicrobiia bacterium. Classification (GTDB taxonomy): domain Bacteria; phylum Verrucomicrobiota; class Verrucomicrobiia; order Limisphaerales; family JAQGOV01; genus JAQGOV01. Next base: position 9,825 of record DASWRJ010000492.1, on the reverse strand, counting down.
ACAGTTATTTTGCGATGCCCTATTCATGGGAATATCGGGTTAGCTGATGGCTCCGTGCAGCAGAAAGCTCCAGGAAATTCAAAATGGAAATCCGAGTGAGAAGTGCAGGGTGCCTGACGGGTCGCGCGGGCGCGGGTTGAGGTTGTGGCCATATTCCAACCGAATGGGGCCGACGATGGTTTTCCAGCGTATGCCGCCGCCGACTGAGTAAAGTGCCTGGTCCATGGGATACCGCCCAAGTTTCTGCGCGAAACCCATATTGTCGGAAAAGGCAACCAGCGACCATTTTGGGGTCAGCGCCTGCTCAAACTCGACCGTGCCGAGGATGTAAGTTTCAGCGCCGATGATTCGTCCCTGGGCATCGCGGGGCGAGGCTTCCCCATCTTGAAAGCCGCGAATGGAATTCTCGCCGCCCGGAAAGAAGCGCTTATTGAAAGGCAAATCCTTTTGGGCACTGCCGAGGCTGCCGACCAAGCCATGACTGGCGCCCAGGCTGAAGGTTCTGCCGCCACCGAGCGGCAAATGAAATGAGCCGGCCAATTCGAGTCGTTCGTAACTCACGTCGCCGCCGAAATATTCCGAAGCTGACTCGAGGGTGGCGAATACCTTCCAGCCACGCTGGGGATAGAGGGGATTATCACGCCGATCGTGTCGAATATCGAAGATGAAGGCGCCGACATTCGGATTGAGCGCCCCCTGCGCGGCCAGCGCGGGGTCAAGTTCGGTGGCGCTCAAGACCTGGTAATTGTAGCGCACTGTGACGTCATTAGCGCTGGCTTTAAAAAATTTGTGCACGCCAGCGCCGCCGCCGTATTCCAGGCGCAAGAATGAAATTTCTTCGCGTCGCAATCCGAAGCCGTTGAAGAAGAGGTCAATGTCCCTGCCGAAAAATTCAGGCATGGTATAAGTGAAATCTCCGCGGGAAGCTTTGAAAGATTGGATGGCGCGCAACTCTGCATGATGGGCCAGGCCAAAAAGGTTGAACTGCTCGATTTGAAATCCGCCACGCAGTTGCTCGTAGCTGCCGTAGCCGAAGAGCAGATTCACATCGGTGCGTTTTCCTTCCTTCACCTCGTAGCGCAAATCGCGCGTTTGCTCGTCTTCGCGCTCATAGCGAAGCCGCACGGTGTCGAAAATGCCAAGGCGCGCCAGGCGTGTGCGACCTTCCTCGGCCTTGACGCGATCGAGTAATTCGCCGGGCTTCAGCGGCACACGGTTTTGCATGGTGGATTGGCGCGTCCGCTTCTCGCCTTCAAAGTTGATTTCGCCAACGCGAACCAGTGGCCCGGTGTGGACCTGGGCAAGCAAGTCGAGTTCGACTCTTTGATCATTAATCACATTATGCTGCAGGTTGGTGATTGTGACTGTTGTATCGGGATAGCCGTGATGGTAATTGGTTGCTTTCAGGGCCTGAGTAAAATCCTGCACCCATAAGGTGGAATAGGGCTGGTTCGTTTTAATGACGTAGGAGGTGGAGGGCTGAGCCGCATTTGTCGTAAAGGTCTCGACTCGCACGGAATGGACCAATGATTTACGCCCCTCCTCGACAGTAATGCGCACGCGCACCAGGCCATTTTTATCGTTCTCTTCCACGGCGGTGACACGGGCAGCGGCATTTTCAAAACCATCCCGCTGGAGCACTTCAGTTAAATTGGCCAGGCCGGATTTCAACCTTTCGGGGGTGTACACGCGGGTGGATTTGAGAGGAAGCAGGACGCCGGTTTCCAGGAAATATTGGCGCGCTTTTTTTTCAGGAATGGTCTTGAGACCTTCGAAACGAACTTCCTTGTAATGGTAGAGCACTCCTTTTTTCAATTTGAACTGAACCTTTCTCGCTGCTAATGGGCGCTGGAGTGGTGGTTCGATCATTCCAGTCCACCGTGTTTCTAATTTCTGACCGTTCGTGAGCGTGATTTGCACGGCGATGGAAGGTTTCAAGTAACCTTCTTTCCGCAATTGGGCCAGAAGAATGAGGGCACTATCCTCGATCGTGCTTGCATCCAGCGTCGCTTGTTTCAACTCGGTGCTTTCCAGCGTCTTGAGCATGCGTTTGAGCTGGCGATTGCCGAGAACTCCATAACCGGAGATTTTAACCTGAACGGGTTTGACCACATTGGTTTGAGCGAAAGCAGCGCCAGCTGAGAATGACAGGAGAACGGCGAGTATGAAGAAGAGTAAATTGGGAAATGAAAATCTCACACGGAGAATTTTCAATCCGGGCGTTACTTGGAGTAAATTCGCCACTTGAGCATGAGGTTAAAATCATTGAAGCGGTCGTACTCCCCAATGATGGACCAGCCTTCTGTCATTTTGTATTCCACCGAATAAGTCGGCTTCCCGGCCTCCGAAATATCCTCTCCTGAGCGGATGGTCAAGCGATTGGCGCCGCCCGAGAAGCCAAGCTGGGAGAGCAGGTCTTTGCCCAAGTACATCGCGAGACGCTGGGCGCGTTGCGTGGCTGTGAAGTTAAGTTCGCTGTGAGGCAACTCACCGGCAGTGACCATGAGCAGGACCTGCTCGGAACTGAGCGCGGGTGTGGAAGTGAATTGAACGAGCGGGGCGTCCGCTGTGCCGCTCACTTCCATTTTTACGTCATAACCAAACGTGCGAGCGCCTGAGATAATATTGACCTGCGGACGATATGGATCCTCGCTGGTGAGAATGATCAGCCCCTGCGTGACAGGCAGATTTGCAAAAGGAAAACGCACTTCGCCAGCATCGATTTTCACTTCGCCGACAGCAAGGGGCTCGCGCAAAGTTCCGGTGAGGCGCAGGCCAGTCGATATTTGGCCATGAAAGAGGGGGCTCTGCACTTTTAGGAATTTTTCGCCCGTGACACTGACCCTTAAGCGCCAATCCGCCAACGGCCCCTGCTCAACACTGAAATAGGGAGGGCGCCGTTTGGGACTGGCCACGCCGCCGGACGGCTTAAGCGCGGACAAATCCTGCAGAAAAAAGCCATCTCGCAAATGAAGGGAACCGGAGATGATGACTGGTTCAGCGCGATCGTGTGAAACAGTAATATCAAGATCAGCCTTCAAAATGAGCTCCGGTGTGCGGGCAAGCGGCACTTTGGCTCCGCCGATTTTCAGTTCGAAGGGTGGCAGTTTACCCTTTAGCCACTCATCACCGCGCAAATCTACATTGCCTGTGACCGGGACGGGTTGGCCACCAGCGTCCGCAGCTGCTTCCAATAAAAGCCGCTGCTTTTCAAAGCGCATTCGCACCATAATGTCGCGGATGGCGCCGATGCTGGCCAGCGGACGTGTGCGCGCGCCGGATAGCGTCACGTGACCGGCCAATGTGCCGCCCGGCACGAGCGCGACGTCAGCATCCAAGTGGCCTTCCGGACTAAGCACGGCGGGAAAGAGCGGACTGAAAGCGCCAAGCTGCGCCTGGTCAATTTTCAATTGCAGGGTGGCCTGCTTCCAATCGGGCATCTCAGGTTTGCGCAAAAGGCTGGACCAAAATTGAGGGCCAAGAGGGATTTGCCCGCTCACTTTCGCCACTTGTTTGGAAACACTGACGGAGGCCTCCTCCAACCGTGCTAAATGCCGATCCAGGACAAGTTTAATATTTACGTCTTCAAACGGCGGGGCCTCTTTCGCTGCTTTTGCCAGGCGGAGACTTTGCGCCTGAAATTGAATGACGCCTTTTGGCGCGTCGAGCTTCCCACTGATCTTTGCTTGCAAGGCGGGTCGTTGCATTTGCAAACCGGCGCGAACTGCCGCTTCGGCAAATATTTCTGGTTCTATTTTGGCGCTGATTTCCAAGGCTTCGCTAGGGTGTGATTTGAGGACGCCATTGGTATGACCGAACTCAAAAGTGATTGGGACAAATCCACTCACGACGGCAGCGAGTTTGTTTTGGTTTGAAATGGTGAGCGCGTTTAAAGTCACGCCTCTTTCTGTTGCTTGCAGATTGCAAATCGCGCTGACGTCGCCAGCTTCTTTCAATTTGGTGTGGGCGATTAGTTTCAGTTGAGCGTGAACTGGCGCATTGCTCCAGGCAGCGGTTAGCGAAAGCTCCTGAATGGAGAATTGGTTTGTGCCGAGCTCGATAAAGTCTGAAATCAATTGTGGGTCGAGCCCTGCAATTTTGGCGCTAGCGTTGCCCTGGTTGGGCCAGAGCAGGTCGCCTTCCAACTGGATATCGCGACGTGTGCCTGTCAGGTGCAATGGCTCGGAATGCATATGGAACGAGTTCGAGCCGGGCGCCGGGATGCCAGCAAACGAAAGGCTGAAGGGTTTTTCGAGTTGCAACTCAGTTTTTCCGTTTCGCAGAAACGTGAATTTTTCGAGTCGCACGAATTTTTGGGTCGAAGTGAGCGCTACCGCGCCTATGAATTCCAACTTGGACTTTCCAGAACTAAGCGCCGCAGTCAGGGAATTTATGGTGAGGTTTTGTCCCTGCCAGTCTGTCGCCAACTTTATCGAATGGAATTTTGGAAGTGCAAAATCGCTGACCTCAAGATGGCCGGAGTGTGAAAGATTTGTGATTGAGCCGTTCGCGTGTGCTGTAACTTTGGAAGAGCTAAAAAGGTAATTCGTTGGCAAAAACTTTTGGACGAACTTGCCTTCATATTGTAATTGGCCATCGCGGATGAAGCGCTTTTCAAAGTTGTAAATGCCTTTGAGAATTGCGCTGGAGCCATCGGCGGTCTGGGCTTCTGCATTCACGATGCGTAGCTGAGGCCATGTGAGATCGCCTTCCAGACGAAGGTTTTTTGCCGTTACGTTCGAGTACTGAATGCCCGTGCCAGCCAAAGAAAATGTGCCGTTCGGCAGCTTGCTATTTCCGGGAGTTAGCCAGACCCTGCCAATCAGTTGGCCCTGGGCGGGGATCCAAGGTTGCTCATTTAGATTCAAAGTTACATTGAGTGCCGCATTAGTGAGCAGAAAGGGGCTCCGATATTGGATGGGTGTCCCATCGGTTAGCTTTGCGGTTAGCCAGGGACTGGATATATGGGCTTTCTCGATCACCGCGGAGTTGGTGTCGCCACGAGCGAAAATCTCAATATCCACTGGTGGCAAGTCTTGCGCCGATTTTGGGCGAGCGGCCGCCGTGCCCGTTAGTGTGAATCGATTTGTTTCCCAATGCAGACTGACAGCGGTGTGGAGATCTTGATATTGCGTCAATCCCAGCCACGTGGCTGGAATAGTGAATGCCGAAGCAGTCAGAGCTGCTTTGAGTGGCAAGAATTGCCCCGGATGGCCGTCTGAAAACAGGGCTGTCAGGGCAACCTCGTTTGTGCGCCATGTGTTGGTGCTCTGAAGTGATAATTCATTGCCAAAATTCGTGAGCAGGATTGCGCTGCGAAAATTTAATGAGCCAGAGTTAACAAGAATCGAGGCTCTGCGCGCATCATGAAAATCAACCGCGACGACTGTCGTTTGCTCTTCTTCCAACCAATGCATCTGCACTGCCGAATTCAAAACACCTTCTTTCCAAACACTGCCCGGAAATTTGATTACTAACTGATTTACTTGAAGAGCGCCATTTGTTAGGGACGTTTCCGGCAACCAGTTTTGCAAACCATTTTTGACTCGTTCCACCTGCACGAAGATTTTGTGCACGGAAGTAGAATTGGTCTTGGTGCCACTTGTTGGCCCGCCTGAACTTATTTGCAGGTTCCAATCCCTGACCGTCACAGAATTTACGGGGTGCCGTGCAATCCACCGTTGCCAGGCGTAGGTCGTCGGCAGTGGCGCTTCGATACGGCCGGCTTGGACGCGGATCGTCCGATTGGTAAAGGATGCACTAATCAGTGCGAAACGATTGTAGCCGATACGGTCATAGCTAATATAATTCAGGCCGAAGTGACTGGAGGCCAGACGGAGCAGCCACGGAAACCAAAGCGGCAATGCCAGTATCAGGATGATGGCGCCTGCGAGGGCGCCAGCAAGAATTTTCAAAATGGTTTTCCCGTGCTTCGACCGCATAAACGGAATTGCTGAAGCTAGACCTGCGCCTGAGCAATGGCCAGTGGGTAAGTATGCTGCTATGGAGTAACTTGCAAGATATGGAATGAAAATCTGCTTACTTGGTTTGCCCTATCTATATCGATCTGGCTGCGAAAAAACAAGGCGAAGGTAGGCAACGCCCCCATTTGCAACCGGAGAAGCAGTGATAGGTTTTGCGCGCGGAAAGTTGTGACGAACGTTCCTTTAGAGGGGGATTCGTTGCGATTATTGGCAGGCATTTTTGCTACGTGCCTGCAAGCCAACTAAATAATCCAAAAGGAAAGGAATTGAATTGAATGAAACATCTATTACTTGAAATCGAGAGGCTCGAAGAGCGCATTGCGCCGGGGGTCTGCAATCCTTGCTCCAGTTCCGACCATCACTCCAAGAGTTCCGGATCAAAAGATCATCACAGCAATAGCTGCGACAAGCACTCCAAGAGTCATGATCATTCCAAAGATAATCATTCAAAGAGTTGCGGCTCGAAGAGCAATCACTCCAAAGGCAGCCAATGCGATAACAGCCAAACCTCGGGTGGGCAATGCAATCAACCACCAACAACGTGTCAACCACCGCCGACAACGTGTCAGCCGCCACCCACGACGTGTCATCCAACCTCTTGTCATAAATAAGCACCATGGAGCAGGCGCAGCCTGCGCCTATGTCCTGGTTACATTGACAAAAGATGGACGGGGAGGGCCGTCACTTGCGGCGGCCTTCCTTTTTAATCGCGGGTTTGTATGAGCCCGGTTTTGCCCAAATTTCGCAGCGATTTGCTTGTCAGCCCCCGTGGCGCAGGCGAGGACGCGCATTACATCATAAAAGATCCGGTGTCGGGAGAGTTCTTTCGCTTCCGGCAGGCCGAGCACTTTATCACTTCTCTTTGCGACGGGCAGCGCACCCCTGAAGAAATCCGCGGGCAAGTTGAGCAATATTTCGGCGCTCCCTTGCCAGCCGAGATGCTGAATAATTTTCTCCGGATGCTCGCGAAAAATGGTCTTCTGGAAGATAAGGCAACCACGGGTTCAGCAAAGCCCGCGCAAAGGCGTGTTCGAGGCAGTCTGCTTTATTTTCGCTTCAAAATTTTTGATCCGGATAGGCTGTTCAATTGGTTGATCCCAAAAATCCGTTTCTTTTTTACACCGCAATTTGTGCTCTTTTCGGGGCTAACAATCTTGCTCGCCGCGATCGTGGCGGTTCTGCATGCGGACGAGTTCGGGTGGCATTTGCAGCGGCTCTACCACTTCTCTTCCGTTCCCCTGTTGATTGCCGTCATTTTTTTCGTGGTTGGAGCGCATGAATTTGCACATGGGTTGACCTGCAAATATTTCGGTGGAGAGGTGCATGAGATCGGTGGCATGTTCATCTATTTTCAGCCTGCGTTGTATTGCAACGTCAGTGATGCCTGGCTCTTTCGTGAGAAATCCAAGCGCCTTTGGGTGGCATTTGCGGGACCGTACTTCGAGCTCTTTATCTGGGCATTGGCCACGCTGGTTTGGCGGGTTACAGATGTGGATACCTGGTTCAATTATGCAGCCTTTGTGATTATGGCCAGTTCAGGGATTAAAACGCTGATCAACTTCAACCCCCTGGTAAAGCTCGATGGTTACTATTTGCTGAGTGACTATTTGGAAATACCAAATCTGCGCCAGCGTTCTTTCCAATACATAGGCACGCTTTTGAAACGAGCAATCGGGTCAGCAGTGGCCCCGATGCGCGCTCTTACTCCGCGCGAACGACGCATATTTTTAATGTACGGGCTGGTCTCGACGGTCTGCTCATTCTCGCTCCTCGCGTACGTGACGTTCAAGGCGGGGGGCTTTTTAGTCGATCAACATCAACCGCTCAGCTTCGGGTTATTCATTGGGCTAGTCGGGATCAAGCTCCATCAACGCTTTCGGCGGCTCATAGTCCAAAAACCTGTGGCCCCCGAACAACCTGAGCCTCAAAGACCACAGCCGGAACCCGCAGCGAATAATCCACTTGCTGGAGCTGAACCATGTCCGAGCACGGGGCGCGGTTTTGGACAACGTTGGCGCGGACGCAAATTGGAAGCTCCGGCCACTTCGTGGCGCACCAGCCATGTAAGCGCAAATGGATTTTCTGGCCAAAACAATGGTGTCGCTCATTCGGAAGCTGAAACCATGGCCGTAGTAGCGCAGGCCACAATAGAAAACATACCCAATATGGCAACAACAACACTCGCAAAGGCAAACGGCCATGCGGCCACCAATGGCTTGGCTGGAACCACCACCCGAGAACTTACCGCGCCCAAGGCGAAGCTTGAATCGCACACGAGCGAAGCAACTCAAACCGCGACGCTCTCCGCCAAAATCTCGTCGGTGATACATCGCCCCACGGTTTCAGCTATAGTCGGCCCTGCGCTTGCGAAGAGCGGGTCGGCGGTGACGATTCCCCCCAGTAATTTGCCCGGCCTGGCCGGCCTCCCGTTAAACACACCTGCACGTGCAGGCGGGTCCGGTTCAGGTTCGGAAACTGCTGCCAAAGAATCCTCCACCCGGGGCCTCAGGGTTGCGCCGTCGCGGCCCAAACAACCCGAGAAGCGAGTGGAACAATTGCCGCAAAAGCCCGAGCCCGCGCCCGCCCCCAAAACTGAATCGCCCACACCCGCCCGGCCTCGCAAAGCCAAGCCATCCAGATTACTGCCTGCATTGAAATGGATCGTCGTGATTGGGATTATGGGCGCAGCACTGTTTTATGTCCGGATGGATGTCCGCGTTGCCGGAGAATTTGTGGTATTGCCAAATCCGGACTCAGACGCTCGGGCTTCAGTGGAGGGAATAGTCGAAGAAATTAATGTCAACGAAGGGAGCAGTGTGCGCAAAGGCGAGCTGCTGGCTCGTCTTGCGGATACGGATTTGCGCGCTGAACTTGCCAAAACCCAAGCCCTGGCCGAGCAGGCGCGCGCTAAACTGAAACTGCTCCAAGTCGGACCGACAAGTGAAGAAATTGCCGTGGCCAAATCCGGGGTGGCGCGTTCGGAAGACACCCTGAAATATGCGCGCAGCCGGGTGGAACGAAACCAACCTTTGTTTCAAAAGAAGATCGTTTCGGCCAAGGATTTCGAGGACATGCAGGAGCAGGTCACGGCCGCAGAAAATGCGGTCAAAGAAGCCGCGAGCAAACTCGCACTCCTGGTCAAGGGGACAAGGCCTGAAGACATTCACGCGGCGGAAGCAGAGCTGGCGCGCTGCGAGGCACAGCGTGCTTACATCGAGACACAGCTTAGCATGCTGGAAATTCGAAGCCCTGCGCGAGGTGTAGTGGCTACTCCATCGCGGCAACTCATGGAATTAAAACATCAATATGTGAAGCGGGGCGATTTAATCGCGCGTGTCTATGACTTGAGCAAGATGACCGCGGACATCATTGTTTCGGAAAAGGAAATTGCGGACGTGAAGCCCGGGCAAAAGGTTTACATCCGAACTCGGGCTTACCCGGGCATGACCTTTGAGGGCACAGTGCAGAAGATTGCCATCAGCGCCCAGGGCGGAGCTGCTCCAGGAGCATCGGCCGGGCTGGCTGCCGGCGCACCTGCGAACGGTAAAACCATCCTGGTGACAACGGATATTGATAACAGCACCTTGCTGCTCAAGCCCGGCATGACTGGCGAGGCGAAGATCATTGGCTCGGAGCGCACTCTTTTTGATTTGCTAACTCGCAGATTGGTGCGGACCGTAAAAGTGGAGTTTTGGTCCTGGTGGTGAACTTCCAGCGCAGGACTATCCAATCAACCCAGAAATATATGATACTTGAAACCCAAACAGAACAACTGCGGTCCAACGGTTTGCATTTATTGCCACCCACAATTCAGGCGGGCGATGTGGAACGTGATAGCCGC
>DASWRJ010000491.1:0-5555 GCA_036403255.1 Verrucomicrobiia bacterium | reverse complement strand
CATCCAGCCCTGACTGGTTTCAGGGCCGGAGATCATAAACGTTTTGGGCGAGCCGCCGTGCTCGGCAAAGTGTGTGGCTTGCACGGCCGCCGCATATGCGAGGGCAGGTAGCCCAACTTGCTGCCCACCGAAAGTGCGCCAGCTTGTGGAGTGTCCCGGTGTACCGGGATTGCCGCTTTCGAGCGTTCAGGAATGTCCATTACCTGCCAGCTTTCGGGTTGCACAATGGTTTTGGCGTGCCTCGGGCCTTCGCCTTGTCTGACCCACAAGGTTGGACAAGCCTAAACCCGGCTAAACAAGGCTGCAAAAGCGCACTTCAGGATTTCTCATTAGGGCTGGCGAGGGCTAACTAAGGCTAACTAGGGCAAAAAAGGACGCGGACCTTAGCCCTACAAGTTGGGGCCGAGTTTGCCGCCATTCTGCAATCTGAAATCTGCAATTTGCACTCCGTTGCGCCTGGTTGCGGCTAATTGCGGCTGAAACTTGAGCCCTAAGCCATTCGTCTCTCATTTCTCAGCTCTCACCTTTCACCTCCTGGCCAACGGCTGGACAAGCCTAAACAAGCCTAAACACGGCTGGAAAAGGCTGCGAAACGCTGCATGCGCAGCCTTTGCAATATGTCGGGTTCGTCTGATCTGTCCCTGAGCGGCCGCGGTCCCGGTTCGTGCCAATCGGTTCCCTTGGCGCCTCCATTCGGGATTGCGTCGCGGCGCGAAGGCAGGTACATCAAACGGGCAATGGCAGGACATAGCAAATGGGCCAAAGTAAAGCATTTCAAAGGCGCGATTGACGCGAAGCGCGGCAAGATCTTCGCGAAGCTGTCGAAAGAGATCACGATCGCGGCCCGGATCGGCGGGGCCGATCCGGCCATGAACCCCCGTTTGCGCATGGCGCTGCTGAAATCCCGCGGCGCCAACATGCCAAACGACAATATCGACCGCGCGATCAAGCGCGCCACGGGCGAGGGGCAAGACATCATTTATGAGGATCTGACGTATGAAGTTTTCGGGCCGCATGGGGTGGCCATTCTGGTCGAGTTAAGCACCGACAACCGGAACCGGACGGCGGCAGAAATCCGGAGCATCATGACCAAGAACGGCGGCTCAATTGCCACGGCTGGCTCAGTCAGCCGGCTCTTCCACCGCAAAGGGCAGATCATCGTGCCGCGCGAGGGCGCGAACGAGGATCAGTTGATGGAAATAGCGCTCGAGGCGGGTGCCGAGGATTTCAAGGCCGAACCGGAAGGTTTCGAAATATTGACGGACCCGGCCCATTTCGAGGTTGTCCACAAGGCCGTGGAAGGCAAAAACATCAAACCGGCCGCGGCGGCGGTGACGTATATCCCGCTGATCACGGCGCCAATTGCGGACGCGGGCACGGCCGCAAGCGTGAATAGATTGCTGGACTTGCTGGAAGAGCATGATGACGTGAAGGAAGTATACTCGAACGCGGATTTCCAGGATGGAACCACCAGTTGACGTGAATGCCCCCGGCCCAGAGGGTCCGCCGACGAAGCTCGGGAGCACGAGCCGGCGCTGCTCGCCGATGGAATCGGTTTTGCGGTGGCTGAGCTCGGCCATCTATCATCATCGCTGGCTCTTCGTCTGGCCGCAGTTTGTCCTGGCCGTCTTGTGCATTCTCTACACGATTTTCAATTTCAACTTTCTGACGAGCCGCAATGATCTGGTGGGCGGAAACCAGAAGTATAACAAGGACTTTCTCGAGTTCAAAAAGGAGTTTCCCATCCAGGACGACCTCGTGGTGGTGGTGGAGAGCGAGGACATGGAGAAGAATCGCCAGTTCGTCGAGCGGCTCGGGGCGAAACTCGAGGCGGAAACGAACTTGTACACCGGCGTTTTCTTCAAAGGCGATTTGAAGTTGATGGGCCCGAAGGCGCTGCTCTTTCTGCCAGAGAAGGATCTGCGCGAGCTTTACCAGACACTGGTGGATTATAGGCCCTTCCTGCTGCAATTCACGCAAGCGACAAACCTCGTGTCGCTGTTTGATTTGATTAATACCCGGTTTCGCACCGCCAGCCGCGAGGAGAACGCGCAGAACCAGGCGCTGGTGAAGGCCCTGCCGGCGTTGGAGCGGATAATTACGCAGGCGATCGACGCCTTGAAGCGGCCGGGGAATCCGCCTTCACCCGGGGTAAACGCGCTTTTCGAAGGGGGCAAGGAAGCGGAGCAGCAGATGTATATCACTTACGGAAACGGACGCATCTATTTGATTACGGCACAGGCGCTGGATGAAAAGGACAATGAGAAGGCGGTGCGACGCATGCGGGAATTGATCCAATCCACCCAGGCGGAGGTGAAGGGCGTGAATGTGGGGCTGACAGGCGAGCCGGTGCTCGAGGTGGACGAGATGTTCCAATCCGAAAAGGATACGACGCGCGCGAGCATCATTTCGCTGGCGCTGGTGGCGCTGATTTTTATCTACGGCTACAACGAAACAGGGCGTCCACTGAAAGCGACGCTGTGCCTGCTGGTGGGCCTGGCTTATACGATGGGGTTCACTTTTTCGGTTGTGGGGCACTTGAATATTTTGACGATTACGTTTGTGCCGATCCTGGTCGGGCTGGCGATCGATTTTGGAGTGCATTTGATCACGCGCTACGAGGAGGAGATGCGGCACGGTCGGACGGAGAGTTACGCGCTGGACAAGGCGATTGTGAACACGGGGATGGGGATCTTCACGGGAGCGCTGACCACAGCGGCGGCGTTTTTTGCCATGGGCTTTACGGATTTCAAAGGCATCAAAGAGATGGGGATTATTTGCGGCGGCGGTATGCTGGTCTGTCTTGTGCCAATGATGACGCTGCTGCCGGCGATGCTCATCAAGGGGCGGCAAAACGTCATCGACCGTGAGCACGGCGAGGTGCTGGACCGAAAAACCGCACAGGAAGCGGACAAGCGGGCGCGGATCGAGAATTTTTGGCTGCGCCGGCCTTATGCAGTTATTGGTGTGATTACGGCGCTGAGCCTGGTCGCCGTCTGGCCGACGCGACATGTGAAGTTTGATTATAATTTGCTGCACATGCAAAGCGCGGGACTTGCCGCGGTGGTATTCCAGGACAAATTGATCGAATCGTCGTCGCGGCCGGTGCTCTTCGGTGCGGTGGTGGCGGACAATATCCAGCAAGCGACAAATCTGCTGGTGGCGATAACGAATTTGAGCACGGTCGGCAGCGTGGAAACGATGGTGACTTACCTGGCAGAGGATCAGCGCGAAAAACTGAAACTGCTCTCGAAGGTGAAGACCCTGGCCAACGAGATTGAGTTCAAGCAGGTGGACAAGCTGCCCGTGGATGTGCCAGAGCTCTCGCGGACACTCTGGTCGTTGCACGGGTATTGCGGGCTGGCCATCAGCGAAACCAAGAGCAATGAACCGGCGATTTCAAAACAGCTCACGGGATTGCGCGAGGCGATTAGTACCATTCGACTGCGGCTGACGCTTGATCCAACAACAGCGGCCCGGCAACTGGCGTCCTTTCAACAGGCGCTGTTCAATGATGTGCGCGACACCTTCGAGGCGCTGCAACACCAGGATGATTCCGGCCCCATGCGGGGCGGAGATTTGCCCCCCGCTTTGCGGAACCGGTTCGTCGGCGTGCATGGAAAATATTTGATTCAGGTCTATCCGAAGAAGGACGTGGATATCTGGGAGCGGAGCGGGCAAAAGGAATTTATCGATCAATTGCGGAAGGTATACGCGGATTTAACCGGGACCCCGGTGCAGCTTTTTGAATATACAAAGAAGCTGAAAGAGAGCTTCGAGCAGGCGGCATATTACTCGTTGATTGCGATTGTGTTGATGGTGCTGATCCATTTCCGGAGCGCGGCTTGTGTGATTTTGTCGCTGATCCCAGTGGGCTTCGGAACACTTTGGATGACTGCGGCCATGGGGGCGCTGCATGTTCCGTTTAACCCCGCGAACGTAATGACGCTGCCGCTGATCATTGGCATTGGTGTGACGAACGGAATTCACATTCTGAATCGATTTGCGGAGGAGCAACATCCGAGTATCCTCGCGCGCAGCACCGGAAAGGCCGTGCTGGTCTCGGGTTTAACGGCGATCGCGGGATTTGGCAGTTTGATGATCGCGCAACATCGGGGCATTCGGAGCCTGGGAATTATTATGTCCACAGGGATAGCGACTTGCATGATTGTGGGGCTGACGTTTTTGCCGGCGATTTTAAACCTGCTAAACCGGCGCGGATGGACCATAAAAAAAACCCAGTGTGACAATGCACGGTCAACACTGGGTCGGGAGGAACCGAGGTAATGTACCTCAATTATGAAACCATAATAATTGAAAGAACTTGAATGTCAACTTGTATGTTAAAAGTGGAACGTTTAAGGGCTCCGCAGCTCACTATAACGTTATCGAAAGTCGTCCTTTGCCGAGTTGGAGCAAGTATCTAAAGCATGGCTAGAGATCGATTCAACGCGAATACCGGCAAAATTTGCCTTGATAATGGGCTTTTCTGCGCTTTTTTGGGTTTGGCTTTTGTCGGAACCCTAAGAGCAACGGACGGACCGGCCTTAGGCGCGCTGTATCAGGATGTTAAGCTGACATTGGAGCCTGGACATCGCATCGAAGCAGCGGGACCGTTTTATTATCATCAAGTAAGCGACTCCACGCGCGTTTGGGGGTTCCCGCCCCTGTTTTCTTACACACATGACCCGGACATTGATTACGCGGAGTTTGATTTTTTATATCCGGTAATAGGCTACGACCGTTTTGGACCCGAGTACCGATTCCACATTTTTCAACTGCTGGCCTTTGCGGGTGGACAAACTCAATCGGAGACAAATGTGAGCAAGTTCACACTATTCCCTATTTATTTTCAGCAGCGTTCGGCAATACCAGAGAAGAATTACACGGCGGTAATTCCATTTTACGGGACGCTACAGAATCGCTTGTTCCGCGATGAAGTGCATTTTGTGATGATGCCGTTTTACGTGCAGTCGCGAAAGAAAGACGTGGTGACGGATAATTATATTTATCCAATTGTGCATAAACGGCATGGGGATGGTTTAACAGGCTGGCAGGTTTGGCCGGTTGTCGGGCACGAGCACAAGGAATTAACACACCGGACAAACTATTGGGGTGACGTGGAGGAAGTGGCGGGGCACGACAAATTTTTTGCGGGATGGCCGATTTATTTTGAGACGCGAACGGGCATTGGAACCACCAATGAGGTGACCCAGCATGCGGCGCTGCCGATCTACAGCATTTTGCATTCGCCGTTACGGGATTCGTGGACCATACCGTGGCCGCTTGGGCTGACACACACAACGGAGCGGGAAAAGAAATTCTCGGAATGGGGCGCCCCCTGGCCACTCGTGGTGTTCACGCGCGGAGAAGGCAAATACACCAGCCGGGTTTGGCCGCTGTTTAGCCATTCGTGTTCACCCGCCAAGGACCCGACGCTGGAGAGCGATTTTTACCTGTGGCCGGTGTATAAGTACAACCGCTATAAGACCGAATCAATGGAACGGGAGCGGACACGTATATTGTTTTTCCTCTATTCGGATATGCGCATGAAG
>DASWRJ010000490.1:0-6192 GCA_036403255.1 Verrucomicrobiia bacterium | reverse complement strand
CAGAATTTCCTGTTGTTGCAGTTCGATTTGTTTCTGTTTCTCAATGATCGTGACCTGAATTTCTTCCGCTTTAACAAGCTGGCCGGTCTTGTACTTCTGCAAATCATAAGCGAGATCGGCCTCGGCTTTCTTCTGGTTCACAGAGGCCTGGTAAGTGTTCACGCTCATCGAATAATCCCGCTGGGCTTCGGCGATTTTCGCGTCGGCCTGGAATTTCGCTTCCTGGCCGGCCTGTTGCGCCTGGGCCGTCTTGATCTGCGCGTCGCGGTCGGCTTCGGCCTGGGCGATTTGCGCGTCACGTTTCACTTGCGCAATGCGCGGCTTGCCCAGCGCTTCCAGGTAACCTTGGTTATCGCGGATATCGCGAATCGTGAAGCTCACGATTCCCAAACCCATGTTCGCCATATCACCGGCGGCGACTTCCTGGACTTTGGCGGCAAAAGCATCCCGATTCTGGTAAATATCCTCGACCGACATGGTGCCAAGGATCGCGCGCAAATGACCTTCGAGCGTTTGCATGGCGATATTTTTGATATCGTCAGTTCCCTTGCTCAGGAATTGCTCGGCGGCGGTGGCGATCGAGATGTCGTCGCCTTTGACTTTGATTTGGGCAACACCATCGACCTTTACGGGCACGCCTTTGCTCGTATAAACCTCGGGCGTTTGCACATCGATGGTGAGAAGTTCGAGCGAAAGGATGTCCACCTTTTCGACGATGGGATAGACGAAGGTGCCGCCGCCCTTGACGATGCGAAAACCGCGAGATTGCTCGACGCCTTCGGAATCCTGGAAGCGATGCTTTTTGCCGGAGACTATGAGGACTTCGTTCGGGCCGACTTTGGTGTAGCGGCTGAGCACCATGTAAATGCCCATAAAAGCCACCACCGCAATGATCAACACCGCACCGATCACCCAGCCGTTGTGCATTATTTCAGGGATTCCCTGGGAAAGAAATGGAAGTAGAGTCATCATAGAATATGTTTTTTGGATTTAAACGGGTTGCACATAAAATTGCGAGGCGACAACGCGCGTGATCTTTACCAGGCGGCCATTGGGCATGGCCTGTCCATTCTCGACGCGAGCGGGGGCGGTGTAGCGGGTTCCGCCCTGAACATAGGCGATCTCACCGACGCCATTTTCCGGAATTGCGCCGATGACCGTGGCAGTCACTCCCGCGAGGGTTCCCACGCGCGATTCGCTTGAGCTTTGCGTATGCGCAAAAATTTTGCGCAGCAGCCAAACCAATCCCGAGGCTGCAATGAATGCGCAGAGCGCAGCCAGTGGCGCGCTAAGGATCGGCCTGCGGGTCGCTTGGATTTCGTGAAAAATGATGCCGAACCCGCCGAAGGCGGTCACAAAGCTGGCGATGACCGTTGGGCTGAAGGCCGAGAAGCCGGGCCCATCGCTCGAGTCTGCCCCGGCTGCCGCATGTCCGCCGCCGCCGATATGCCCATCGTGCCCTCCGGCGCCGTGATGTCCAAAAAAGGCGGCGAGCAAAGTAAACACCAATCCCACCCCGAGGCAAATCAGGTAAATTGTAAATTCCATAGTGGCTCCCGTCAGGTTCTGCCTACTTATTGGCTAAAACCCAAGATGGCAGCAAGCTAAATGCAAATAGCTGCTGGACCGGAACACTTCTGACATGTGGGTGATTTTAGGAATGGAAGTGGCTTCGTGGAATTACAATAGGTGGCGTAATTTATATCGTCAGCCGGAATTATGTCGTTGGCAGCTTTGACGAGGTTTCGTTTAAAGTTGCAGGTGTTCGGTTTTCAGTAGGAAGGAAAGAGGGCAGAAATCGGCGTTTTTGGCGTTCTTTCCGCAGCATTACTCTCTACTTGTATGGATGGGACGGTAATGGGATGGAAGCTTCGACGGGGGCATTGTCACTGGCCGAGCATCGCGATTCGGGAACGGCATTTGAAATGACCTCGGCCGGACTGGACGTAATCTCTGACGTGATAATTAACTGTCAGATTAACTAAAGGACAAGGAATGAAAGAAGAGCTACTAATTTTGCCTGCCGTACCGGAAAGCGGACAGAACAGGTGGGGCAGGGGAGAGGAAATGCACTTCAGCTCTTGTCCTGCTGAGCTTTAAATTCTCGGAAACTCCTCGCGGTATTCGCGTAATTAGAGAGGCTTAAGGAGAGTTACGGCCCGCTTTTCTGCTTTCTTTTTTTCTGGAATGTGCAAATAATCATCCAGTAACCATTTTCGCGCGAATCTAAGTCGTCATGTATCGGATTTTTGTACCTCCGAATGCGGCACGCAGGGGCATTGTGCCGACCTTCGGCTTAAAACGCCTTCTTCAATTCGTTACTTCCGGGAAATCATCATGAAAAAATCGATTCTATTCATTTGGATATTATTGGCCGTGGCGTTCTTCAGTTCGAGCGCGCCCGCCTCGACTGTGTTTCCTTCCAACTCGGTCTGGAAATACTTCAAAGGCACCACCGAGGCCTCTACTCCCGACGCGACTGCCTGGCGGAACTTGGGCTTCGACGATTCAACCTGGCTGACCGGGGCCGCGCCATTTTTCTACGACTCGGATACCTCCGCAACGGGCTACACTGGCAATACCAAGCTGGCTGACATGCAAGGTGGTTACACCTGCATTTTCATGCGCAAAACGGTGGTCATTACCAACATCGCGCAAATCAGCCAGATTGCCTTTGGCGCGGTCAGTGATGACGGATTTATTCTATGGCTTAATGGCAATGAAGTTTATCGCTTCAACATGCCTGCTGGACCGATTGCTTTCAATGGGACGGCCAATCCAGCATTGGCCGAGCCGGTGCCTTACCAGAACTTCACTGTCACAAATCTGAGCTGGCTTCTGGAGGGCACCAACATGATCGCCGTCCAAGCGTTTAACGCCTCTCTCGCGGGGAGTTCGGATTTTACGATCGATCTGCTTATGACCTCGAGCGCGCCAGACACGAACCCGCCTGTGGTCATCAGCAAAACTCCGCCTCCAGGAACTGTCGGGTCCATGGGGCAGGTGACAGTCACCTTCAGTGAGTCAGTCCAAGGGATAGATGCCGCGGATTTTTTGGTTAATGGTGTGGCGGCAACCAACGTCGTTGTATCAGGCAACCTGGACAATTATACGTTCTCCTTTACTCCGCCGCCTTATGGAAACGTGCAGATTACCTGGGCAGCCAATCACGGCATCACCGATTACGGCACGCCCGCAGTCAATCCGTTTGATGCCAACGGCGCGGGTGCGACCTGGAGTTATACATATCGTGACATCACGGCCCCGACAGTCGTCTCTGCCAATCCGCCGAAATTCGTGACGGTGCACAATTTGAACCAGATCACCATCACCTTCAGTGAACCGGTGAGTGGAGTGGATGCTTCGGACTTGTTGATAAGCGGAACACCAGCGACAGGATTGGTGGTAAATTCATCGAGCACTTATACCTTTCAATTTCCAGCAGTTGCGCCGGGGACAGTGAACATTGCATTTGCGGGGAATGCGGGCATCCAGGATTTGGCAGCGCCACCGAACAACTTTGCAGGGGATAATTGGAATTACATCGTGGATCCGAATGCGAGCTCGACTGGCGTGCGCATCAATGAGTTTGTCTCGGCCAATGCGAACGGAATCAAAGACGATTTCGGAAACAACGAAGATTGGATTGAACTTTTTAATAGCTCATCCAACGCAGTGAATTTGGCTGGCTTCTCTCTCACGGACGATCCCGCGGTGACGAATAAGTGGGTTTTCCCACAATATGTGCTGCCTGCGAACGGGTTTTTGGTGGTGTTTGCCTCGGGCAAGAATCTCTATCTGACCAACGCGCCGCATACGAACTTCCACACGAACTTTAAACTCAGCAACACTGGCGAATACCTGGCCCTGTATAATTCGGACGTACCGCAGCATTTGCTGACGGAGTTTAACCCATTCCCGCTGCAGCGGACGGATGTCTCGTATGGTTATGCAACAAATGGGAGCCTGGTTTATTTCCAGACGCCGACCCCGCGGACAGCTAATGGATTCAGCACAGTCACAAACATCGTTGGAGACGTGCATTTCACTCCCAATCGCGGTTTCTATAACACGCCATTCAATTTAACAATCTTCTCGGAGACAACCAATGCAACCATCAAATATACGGTGAACGGCAGCGCCCCCAGCGCCAGCAACGGTTTTCTTTACACGAATACACTGTTCATCAGTTCCAGCACGAACATTCGCGCGATTGCTTTGATGCCCGGGGCGCTTTCATCGGACATTCACACGCACAGTTATCTTTTCGTCAATGACATCAGTCATCAATCGAACAATTTGGCCCCAGGCCCTGGCTGGCCGGCCGAAAATAAGGCCGGTTCGCCAGATTATGATTATGGAATGGACCCGACAGTTTTGGCGCTGCCTTACGTTACTAATGAGATTGCGTCCGACATGCTGGCATTGCCGAGCTACTGCATTGTGATGGATTTGAATGATCTGTTCAATCCGAGCACGACACCAAGCATTGGGGGTATTTATGCCAATCCACGAGGAGATACGATTGCGTGGGAAAAACCTGGATCATTGGAGTTAATTTACCCGGATAATGGAGGCGGTTTTCAAGCAAATTGCGGTATACGTGTCCGCGGTGGTTACAGCCGCGATCCATCCAATCCGAAGCATGGCTTTCGGATATTCTTCCGCTCCGACTACGGCCTCAGCAGCTTGAACTATCCAGTTGCGGGTCCAAATGCAACTGACACCTTTCAGAAATTTGATTTGCGGACGTTTGAAAACTATTCCTGGAGCTTCGGAGGTGACAAAGCAAACTTTATCGCGATGCGCGATGTCTGGAACCGAGATACCCAGGCGGCGATGGGTTCGCCGACGTCACATGGTGATTATTTTCACCTTTATTTAAACGGCGAGTATTGGGGCATCTACAATATTGATGAGCGGCCTGAGGCGAACTTTGGCGCATCCTATTTCGGAGGCGATGCCGCAGACTACGACACCATCAAGGTGGCTCCCGAAGATGGATATGTTATCGGCCCGACGGATGGCGATTTTGGCGCCTGGACTCGTTTGTGGATGATTGCGACAAATGGCACAGTCTCCGCGAATCCATATCCGGGATTCAGCGGGAACGGTGTGACTAATGGCCTGGCATCAGATGCCGCTTACGAAAAAATCCAGGGGCACAACCCGGATGGCACGCCGAACCCTCTTTATGAAAATCTCCTCGATGTGGACAATCTCATCGATTACATGCTGGTCATATACTATGGCGGCAATGCCGACGCGCCCATCTCGAATTTCATCGGAAATACCAGCCCAAACAACTTTTTTGCCATGAGAAATCGGGACGGACAGCATGGCGGGTTCCGTTTCGTGGCCCATGATTCGGAACATACGCTTGGGCAACCTTTGGGCCCGAACGTGGATCGCACAGGTCCGTTTCCAGCCGGTGATCCTTACTCTGGTGGTGGACTTACCAAGAGCAACCCGCAATGGCTTTTCCAATGTATGTGGGGAAACCAGGAGCTGCGGATGCGAGCAGCCGATCACATTCAGAAACACTTTTTCAACGGCGGAGTACTCACACCCCAATCGGCATTGGCCCGATTCCTGGTGCGCAGCAATCAATTATTCATGGCCATCAATGCGGAATCGGCCCGTTGGGGCGATGCCAAAACCTCACCTGCTGCGACTCGTCAGGATTGGATGAATGCATGCAGTACGGTCATTAACACCTTCTTCCCCGGTCGGACAGCCACTGTCCTGACGCAATTCCGTAACCATGGTCTTTATCCGACACTCAATGCGCCGATTCTCAGTCAATTCGGAGGCATTGTGCCTGGCGGTTACAGCCTGAGCATGACAAATCCGAATGCCACTGGAACCATCTATTACACGTTGGACGGCACTGACCCGCGCTTGCGTGGCGGGGCGATTGCGCCGACGGCGAGGAATTATACAACGACTGGTCCGATCACGATTAACAGCCAGACCATCGTTCGCACGCGAGTCAAGGACGGAAACAATTGGAGCGCACTGATCGATACGACGTTTTATGTGCTGCAGGATTACACGAAGTTGCTGGTATCTGAACTGATGTACAACCCGCCGTTATTCGGGACAAACGATGGTGATAACTACGAGTTCCTGGAGCTCAAAAATACAGGCACAAACAGCATGGATCTGAGTGGGCTGACCTTTACCTCGGGC
>DASWRJ010000489.1:0-7136 GCA_036403255.1 Verrucomicrobiia bacterium | reverse complement strand
CGTGGCGTCGGTGACAGGACAATACCTGGCTGGTGGATACAAGTACGAACCGGCCCCGGAGCAGGAGCCTTCTGTGCGTATTTATGATGCGGCTACTGGAGAATTGGCGGCCAGTTTTTCGCACGTTCCTCCCGTGCTTTCAGTGGCATTCAGCCCGGACAGCAAATTTTTGGCGGCGGCGAATATGATGGGCGAGATGCGTGTGTATGATCTCACCGCCAAAAAACAAGTTGCAAGCTGGCGCACCGACGATTTTACAAGTTGGGGCATTACCAAAAGCCATCATTACATTGGCGGTATTTTCGCGCTGGTCTTCACGCCGGATGGGAAAGGATTGATTGCTGCCGGTATGGGTCCGATGACCGACCCGATGGCTGGCAATGGCAAGCAACGTTGGCAACGCTTCGCCTGGCAGGAATCTCCGCCGAAGAAAATTGCCGAAATCGGCGACTCGGACGGCGGGAATGGCCTGATGGAAACGCTGTCGTTTCATCCCTCCAATAAATACCTTTTAATGGCTGGCCGTCTCGCGCAAGGGACTTGGAATTCCGCCTTCTTTGATACCGAGACTGGGAAGTTATTGCATTCGATGGACTCAAAAATTCGTGTCACTGATGCAACATTCTCAGCCGATGGAAGCCAATTGCTGCTGGCAGGTGCAGTGGGTCAACAGAAGAAGAAGGATGGAATTTACCCGGAGGCAGGCAGAATTAAAATTTACAAATGCGCCATTTAATCGCGCGGCTTGCCCAACCTAATCCTTTCCGCTTTCAACTGAATCGCTCTCTTCCTAAATTGGCGAGGTGGAATGGCGGAAAGATGAATATATCCTGACTGATGAGTTGGAGCGCATCGACATTGGTGTAGTGTGTCTCCTGCTTTGGAGCACCTATTGGGCGGCAAAACGCTCGCGGGAAATTATTGAGCAGAGCATGGGGCACTCGCTTAACTTCGGCGTGCTGCATGAAGGCACATTGGTTGGCTTTGCGCGGGTGGTCTCAGACTTTACAACAGTGAGTTATCTTTGTGATGTTATCGTGGCGCCTGAGCATCGCGGGCGAGGATTGGGAAAGTGGATGCTACAAACGATCTTGGACCATCCCCGCCTGCTCACAACGCGCATGGACCTCTTCACACGAGACGCACAGGAATTTTATCGCGGGTTTGGCTTCGGCAAACACAAATTTGAATGCCTCGTACGCTATCCGCCAGGGTATATGGGCGGCAGCTTTACAGACTAATACGTCAGCAGGTTCGTGAGCCTTTGCTCGAAACAATCTCGCGAATACTGTCATCCAGCGCATCGACCATCTTCTTAACTTGTGCCGGCGTAGTGCAATAAGGCGGCATCAATACTATCACGTTCCCGATCGGACGCGTCAAAACACCTCGCCTGGCCAGCGATTCGCAAATGCGAATGCCGACTTGTTCTGTTAAAGGAAATGCTTTGCGTGTCTTCCAATCCTGGACGAGCTCGATGCCCGCAATGAGCCCAACCTGACGAATGTCGCCCACTTGAGGGATATCCCAAAGTCGTTGCAGATTTGAGTGCAAAGCCTGCTCCAAATTTTGCCGAGCGTGCAGAGATTCCTTGCTGCTTAAAATTTCTAAACTGGCCAGAGCGGCGGCTGCGCCTAATTGGTTGGCAGTGTAGCTGTGGCCATGAAAGAAGGTTTTGAATTCGTCGTATCTGCCAAGGAAAGCGTCGAAAATCCTTTTTGTGGAAAGTGTCGCGGCCATTGGCAAATAGCCACCGGTCAAACCCTTTGCCAAAGCCATCAAATCCGGTTGGACTCGCTCATGATGGCATGCAAATAAGGGTGCAGTCGCTGTTAGTTGCTCATGGCCTCCGCCGGTTCGGCCGAAACCGGTCATCACTTCATCGGCAACTAACAAAGCGTCTGAGCCGCGAGCAATCTCAGCGGATTCGCGCAGATAGCCTTTTGGATGCGCAATCATGCCGGCTGCACCCTGGATGAGCGGCTCGAAAACGAAGGCAGCGTAAGGCTTACCTCGTTTTTTTTGCTTTGAAAATGCTTTGTCAACTTCGCTAACACATTCACGTTTGCACTTCACATAATCCCGTGCGTCCGCTCGTTCCGGTTTGGCGCGATTAAACGGGCAGCGGTAGCAATACGGCGCGGGCGCCTTGTCACTCCTAAAAAGCAGATCCGAATAGGATTTGTGAAACAGATTAATATGCCCAAGGCTGACAGCTCCAATGGTATCACCATGGTAGGCACCAGCCAGGGAGAGAAATTTTGGCTTTTTGCTTAAGCCAGTCCGCAGGGCGAATTGATATGCGAGCTTCAGCGCCACCTCCATAGCGGTCGAGCCATCATCCGAATAAAAAACTTTTGTCAGTTCGCGGTTTGAGCGCAACTTGCTTTTCTTCAACCTCGCTGCCTTGACGAGTTTTTCTGCCAAAACAGAAGCAGGCTCATTCGCGAAGCCGAGGGCAGAGGAATGTGCAATTTTCCCAAGCTGCGACTGGATAGCTTCATTGATTTTAGGATGATTATGGCCGTGCAGGTTCGTCCATATGGACGAATTGGCGTCCAGATATTCCTTGCCATGGGCATCTGTCAGCAGAGCCCCTTTGCCTGATGTGAGCAGGATAGGCTCGCGCTTCAGCCAATCCTGCATTTGCGTAAATGGATGCCAGATGTACTGATGGTCGAGCCTGGCCAGAGCATTCATGTCGTTTCACCAATTTCTTGAAGCTCAGCCGCCACGCCCTCGACCTCTTCTCGTTTATGGGCAGCGGTTACGGTTAGCCTTAGCCTCGCTTGGCCCCGAGCAACGGTAGGATAACGAATTGCGGGTATGAAAATACCGCGCGCGCGCAATCCTGCGGCCAAGTCGGTGGCGGCGGTTTCATCGCCGACCATCACTGGAATAATTGGGCTGCGCACCACTGGGACCTTCCATTTTCCACCCACCATTGAATTCTTCAAGTCATCGACGCGGGCCCAAAGAAGGTCCCGGCGCAAGTCACCTTCCTTTGATTCGATGAACTCAATTCCAGCCTTTGCGGCAGCCGCACTCGCTGGAGAAGGTGCGGTTGAGAAGATAAGGCTGCGAGCGCGATTGACCAAATAATCAATCAGCACCCGTGACCCGCAAATGTAACCGCCCGCCGAACCGACAGCCTTGCCCAAAGTCCCCATCTGAATATCCACGCTTTCAGAAATTTCGTGCGCTTCAGCCAGACCACGGCGTTTTTCACCAAAAAGGCCGGTCGCGTGAGCTTCATCGACCATCAGCCAGGCCCCATGGCGCTCTTTCAATTCCACAATATCCCGCAATGGCGCGAGTTCCCCGTCCATTGAGAAAACGCTTTCCGTTACAATGAGCACTCGGGAGCGGAGTGCAGGCTGATTAACCGTGGCCGAGGTAGTATGCCGACTTTGCCGCGCATTCGCCCACTGTAAAATGGCCTCCAGAGATTCGAGATTATTGTGAGCGAACACGCGAAGTTTCGCGCCGCACAGTCTGGCAGCATCCACAATCGAAGCATGGACCAGCTTATCAATAATGATGACATCGTCTTTACTGAGCAGAGCACAAATCGTCCCGAGTGCGGTTGCATAACCGGAGGAGAATGAAAGCGCAGCTTCGGCGCCTTTGAAGCGGGCAATAGCCTCATCCAATTCATGGTGTGGCTTCAGCGACCCGCAAATAAGGCGCGAGGCGCCGCTGCCAGCCCCAAATCGCTCAATAGCTTTAATGGCGGCTTCTCTGAGCGCTGGTTCATTGGCCAAACCCAGGTAATCGTTGGAGCTGAAATTCAGCAGTTCGCTTTTGCCAAGCCGAATGCGTGGCCCCTGGGCCGAATCGACCTCGCGCAGTTCGCGATACAAATTCTGCGCGCGCAATTCTTCCAATCTGGAGCGTAATTCTATTTCCAAGCTGCTCATGAACAAAGCAGATGTTAGGAGAATTATCCTTTTGGGCCAAGGCAAAGAGGGGAGGGCCCTGTGTTTAGCGGCGCCTCAATTGGGACAGCCAGAAGCTATTTTGGTTATGGATTTTTCATGGGAAAGCGGTTAGGGTTAAATCATGCCAGAAAAGACTCTTAGCGAGGTTCCGCGCGATTTGCGCGAGTTATATCAGAAGGGGACCGGCGTGCTGCAACGGCAGAATTATGACTATGCGCTGGCCATTTTCCACCAGGTACTCCAACGAGAGCCAGGTTTTTTTGATTGCCGCCAGGCGTTGCGCGCGGCCCAGTTTAAAAAGGCGGGCAATTCGGGGGGATTTTTCAAGAAAGTATTAGGCGGCGCCAGCAGTTCGCCTCTCATTGCCAAGGCACAGATGAACTTGCGCCGTGATCCTGCCGATGCCCTTCAAACTGCCGAGCAGGTGCTGAATAGTGATGCCAGCAGTTCCATGGCGCATAAGATTGTGGCAGAAGCGGCCATGGAACTGGACTTGCCCAAGACCGCGGTGCTCTCGCTGGAAATTTTGCTCAAGAATTCACCAAAAGATTACGAGCTCTCGATGCTTTATGGGAAAGCCCTGGCGGCCGCTGGACAGATCACCAAAGCCGAGAATGTTTATGTGGAATTGCAAAAGGCATTTCCGCTGAAGGCTGACATTAACCAGGCCCTAAAAAATCTTTCAGCCAAAAAGACAATGAAGGAAGGGGGCTACGACGCGCTCGCGGACGGGAGCGGCTCATATCGTGATATTCTCAAGAACAAGGAAGAGTCGATTGCACTGGAACAGGAAAAGCGCGAGGTCAAAAGCGAAGACCTGATCGAGAAACAAATTCAGGAGTACGAAAGACGCGTATTAATCGAACCCAAAAATCTCAAGCTCTTGCGCTCGCTGGCAGAACTGAACTCACAAAAAAAGCAGTACGACAAAGCTCTGGAATATGCGGAACGCATTCGTTCAAGCGACGGCGGCGCTGACCCTTCACTCGATCGGTTAATTGCCGAGATTACGCTGCGCCGCTTCGATCATCAATTGGCGCAGCTCGATCCAAATGCCGAGGACTACGCGCAACAAACATCTCGTTTGCAGACCGAACGAACGGCGTTTCAACTGGACGAATGCAAGGCGCGGGCGGAGAAGTACCCAACGGATTTGCAAATTCGCTATGAATTGGGTGAGCTGTACTTCAAGGCGGGCAAAATTTCGGAAGCCATCCAGGAGTTTCAAAAAGCGCAGTCGAATCCAAATCGCAAACTGCAATCCATGGCCTATCTGGGCCAGTGTTTCGCGGCGCGGGGCATGAACGACATGGCGGCGCGCAAGCTGCAGGATGCCCTCAAGGAAAAATTGGTTTTCGATGATGAGAAGAAGGAATTGATATATCAACTGGGCTGCGTTCTGGAGAAAATGGGCAAGAAAGAAGAGGCCATCGAACAGTTCAAGCAGATTTACGAAGTGGATATCGGCTACAAAGACGTCGCGCAAAAAGTGGAAAAGTATTATTCAGGAAATTAATTTCGGGCAGGAAGAGGAGCGCCTATCTTTTCAGAAAAAAGCTATGGTGCGTGGCGACTACTCAAGTTGAACTCAACGGTCGCGTTTTAGAAGGTACTCGGCAAGTGCTTCCAACGCCTTGGCCTGTCCTCTAAAAACTTTGAGGGCTTTGAAAGCTTCCTGCGTCAGTGTTTGAGCGATTTTTTGGGATTGTTCCATTCCAATAATCGAAGGATAAGTCGCCTTTTGGGCCGCAGTATCTTTCCCGGCTGTTTTGCCAAGTTGCGCGCTGGTTTGCGTGATATCAAGAATGTCGTCAATGATTTGGAATGCCAAGCCTACGTTGTAACCAAAATCGGTCAGACCTTTGAGTTGCGCGGCACTGCAATTGGCGCTCATGCCACCGAGCCTAACCGAGCAACAGAGCAGCGCGGAAGTCTTTCGCTCGTGAATGTATTTGAGTTCCGGAGCCTTAAGTTTTTTACCCTCACCTTCCAGGTCCGCCACTTGCCCGGCGATCAGTTGGAGAGAGCCAGACGCACGAGCGAGCTCGAGAATGATAGTCTGATGCGAGTAGCGAGGCCAGGCACGGCACTGCGCGGCAATCTCAAAAGCTTGAGTGAGCAGGGCATCCCCGGCAAGGACAGCAATGCCTTCCCCGAAGACTTTGTGATTGGTGAGCTTGCCCCGACGATAATCATCATTGTCCATGGCGGGCAGGTCGTCATGGATGAGTGAATAAGTATGAATGCACTCGACTGCGCACGCCAGCGGCATGGCTTCTTTTTGCGTGCCAGCGCATGCCTCAGCAGCGGCCAGGCAAAGGGCGGGCCGCATGCGTTTGCCTCCGGCAAACAGGGAATAGCGCATGGCCTTGTGAATTGTGGCAGGTTTTGCCGTTTCTTTCGGCAGGAAGCGATCAAGGGCCTGATTTACAGCAGCCGTGCGAGCTTCCAAATACGCGTTGAGATTAAAAGGCTGCGTCTGGCGAGCCCCAGCGTGGGTTGCGGTTCCGGACATCGGGCTTCTTGTAAGAAAACTGAGGGCGTGCAGCAAGCGCAAAGGAGCATAAGTTCCCAAATTGGGTATGGCGGTAAAGCTTTGAAGTAGCTTATCAGCACGATTTCATTAGAATTTCGATTCTAAATATTTGATATGAAAATCACCTATTACTTGGATGTGACATCCTCCTGGTGCTATTGGGCGGAACCGGCCTGGGCCGAATTAAAGCGCAGATATGCTGGCCAAGTCGAGTTTTCCTGGAAAATTGCGCTCCTTCCAGCCGAAGCATTTCCCGTTTCGCGAAATCAGGCGGAGTGGTTTTATCGTCGAAGCGGGACGATCATGCGCTCGCCCTTTATGCTTAATTCCGGCTGGCTGGAACAAGGTATCAAACAATATTTGGTGCCGAATTTCGTGGCCGAAGCGGCGAAGGAGTTAGGTGTTTCAGACGATCGAGTGCGCCTGGCGCTGGCGGAAGCCGCAGTGCGACAAGGAAAACAAATCGGCCGTTGGGACATTGCGGTGGAAGTGGCATCGTGGGCGGCGGAACTTGAACCGACTATCCTGCTGGAACGGGCACACGAGCCTGAAATTGAAAAGCGGGTGCATGCGTCATCGGCAGAGTTTGACGAACTGAAAATTTCTCAACGCCCGGCATTTCTGTTGGAGAACAAAATTGGCGATCGAGCTGTATTTTC
>DASWRJ010000488.1:0-7556 GCA_036403255.1 Verrucomicrobiia bacterium | reverse complement strand
TGCTGCTCCTTCCCATCATCGGCAAGATCGTTTTTTCCATGGATGATAGCTCGCCGCTCATGAATCTGGGGAAAAGGACGCCCGGCGTGGTCCGCTCCATTGTGGAACCGTTCGTTGCATTCCTCACACAAATGAGCCAGGCCCATCCGCATACCGGCAAGATTATCGCCATCTCGCTCATCCCCCTGGTTGTCTTTCTGCGCGGATTATTCTCCTATTTAAATGTATATCTGATGCAGTGGGCGGCTGTGCGGAGCATTGTTGATTTGCGCATCAAGCTCTTCGAGCATCTGCAAAGCCTTTCCCTCAGCTTTTTCCAAAAGAAGAATACCGGCCAACTGATCTCCCTGGTTAATTCGGATACGATTACCTTGCAAAGCACTATTTCCGGCGCTTTGCCCGTCATGATCAAAGACCCTGTCACGGTGGTTACCCTGGCCGTGCTCCTCTTCAGCCTGCACACCTATCTCACCTTTATCATTTTGCTCACTTTTCCCATTTGTGTCCTGCCCGTCCTGATTTACACCAAAAAAGTTCGAAACAGCAGCGCGCGCATCCAGAGCAGCGCGGCCGAATCTTCCGGGTTATTGCATGAAGGCTTCACCGGCATTCGGATAGTAAAAGCCTATAATCTCGAGCAGACCGTCGTCGCCCGTTTTCGGCAAAGCTGCCAGCAATTCACCAGCCATTACATGCGGATTATTCGCTCGCAGGAAATTCCCGGGCCATTGATCGAATTCATGGGCTCGCTCGGAGTGGCTTCACTCTTTTATATATTTGCGCTCAAAGCGCGGACTTCCCCGGTTGATTTCCTGCAGTTTGTTTTCACGGTCTTCCTCATGTACCGCCCGATCAAAAACCTGGTGCGCTTGCACAGCCAATTAGAAGCTGCGCGCTCGGCCAGCGCCCGTGTGTTTCAAGTGCTCGAAATTAAGCCGGATATTGTCGATCCGCCTGCGCCCGTGCCTTTGCACGCTCGAAATGCGGATATCGTTTACGACATTCCTCACTTCAGTTACGGCGACAAGAATGTCCTGCACGATATCCATCTCACCGTGAAAGGCGGGCTGATGGTCGCGCTGGTCGGCAGCAGCGGTTCCGGCAAGACGACCCTAACCAACCTGCTCCTGCGTTTCTACGACCCCCAAAAAGGCTCTGTCCGCATCAGCGGCACGAATATCAGGGACGTGGCCATGAAAGACCTGCGTTCCCAGATCGGGGTGGTGACTCAGGAAACTCTTTTGTTCAATGACACGGTGCGCAATAACATTGCCATGGGCCGGCCTGGCGCCAGCCATGCCGAAGTAGAAAGTGCCGCTCGCCACGCCCACGCCCATGATTTCATCATGGAAAAAAAAGGCGGGTATGACTTTGTCATTGGCGAAAGAGGCAACCTGTTCTCCGGCGGCCAGCGCCAGCGCCTGGCCATCGCCCGGGCCATCCTTAAAAACGCGCCCATTCTGATTCTGGATGAAGCGACCAGTTCCCTCGATACCGAGTCTGAGCGCGCCATCCAGGCGGCCCTTGATGGCCTCATGCAAGGGCGCACGACCATCTGCATTGCCCATCGTTTATCGACCATCCAAAGGGCGGACCTGATTGTAGTCATGGACAAAGGCCGCATCGTGGAGGAAGGAAAGCATTCCGAGCTGATCAAGAACGGTGGAATTTATCGGCACCTTTACGAACTCCAATTTAGCGACCTCGCTTTGCGCCCGTAAATGAGCGGTTTTATGCCGAGGTTTGCTGCGGGTCGTTCCTTTTGAAGCGCTCCGGAAGGACCGCCAGGTTTTTGCGCGCATGATTCCGCAGCCACCGCGCGCGCCACGCGCCCGGCTGAAAAATCCAGGGAATTAATTTCTCCCGGCATCGTTCCAGCGTGCGCTGCTGCAGCACAGACTCATGCAACCACACATCCAGGTCAGCCAGCCCCAATTGCTCCAACTGCTTTCTTCGTTCAGGGCTTTTGTTTAATTCTTTTTTCAAAGTCTCCTTCCCGCAGAGATACATCTTTAAATGGTAATCCTCCACGTAGTATTCTGAGGACGGGTAAGCTTTGGGGTGGTGACGAAAAGTGGAAAAGAGTTCAGGCGTCACCGCGATTTTTACTTCGAAGGCGTTGATCATGCCCCAGCCGTTGTCGCCCGCAGTTCCAAATTCGGTGGGAAAGGGCCTCTTCTTGAGGCACTCGGTGGTGTAGAGATTGCTGGCTGAGCTCCCCAGCAGAGCCCCCCAGCTATTCATCATGGCAAAAAAGTATTGTTGCTCGGGCGAGAGCTGAACGGGAGCGGATAAATTCAAATGCTTTAGAACATAATCAATGGGCCACGGATCCCCAGGCAACCGTTTTCCTTTTTCGTCAATGAAATGGGGCTTGCTGATAACGACATCGCTCTGGAATTGCTCGGCTACCTGATAGAGGTGCTCGAGGCCGGCGCGCGTGATCGAATCTCCCACGGTCGCGACGTATACATACTTGGATTTCATCTGACTGATGCCAAAGTTCCAGGATTGATACAGGCCAGGAGGATGCGAAAAGAACCGCAGGTTGGGATGGGCCAATCCGTTTTGGAGCGTCTCAAGTGTTCCGTCCACTGAATGGCTGTCCACCACCACGATTTCGCTGACCAGATCGAGCCAACCCTGCAAGGATTGTAGATGTCCCGGCAGCAACGTGACGCAATTGCGCGTCGGGATTAAAACACCGATTGGCAACATAATCGTTTTTTTCGCTGAGATGGTTGCGCGGCCGCATCCACTGGCTGTTTTCCTCAATCGACCGCAATAGAATGAAATTTAAAGAGGAAACGATTTCCAGGCAATCGCTTTTCTCAATGAGCAGCAGTTTCGTGGGCCTTAAATGTCATGATTGCTCAACGCTTAGACCTTCGCCGGGAAATAGGGGCTGTGCGCAAATACTTCCAGGGCATGAATGTGCAAGGTCCGAATGTCTGCCCATAATTGGGTCCATGACCAAGGCAATGACTTCATCGCCTGCCGCAGTTCCACGGCGTCGTAACCCATTTTACGCAGATTATCAGGCCCGATCTGGCGCAAGTATTTTCTGGCCCAGGCACGCCGCAACGGCGAAGCGTAACTTTTGGTCCATTCCGAGACTGGAGTGGCGCTGACACTTTTGAACTTTTCAATGCCCGTTTTGTCTCCGAATCGGGCGCGCTTTAGCGCATCGTCCTCCGGGAGGTCCGTCGTCGCCAGCGGAGTCACCTCCAGAAAATCCGTAACCCGCTTCATTACTTGGTCCGGAGCGACCGCCAGGTCCTCGAAGCGCACGGTATGAATTTGAACAGCACGCTTCTCCACAAATTGCAAGATGTTCCGAGGACCCCGGAATATATCCTGGTCAAAGTAACGCATGGAAAACCGGCCTTCCTTCCAAGTGTTCAAAATGGAGGCAACCACCGCGAGCGGGTTCCGGTAGAGCACGATAAATTTTGCATCCGGAAACATCTCCGCGAGTTCGTCCAGGATGAGGTGATAACGCGGGGTCTTGTCCACGAACCACGTTTTTCCAGGCAGCGCGATTTTTTGTTGCAGCGATTGAATGAATCTCGCGGTCTCAGCAAAATAAGTCCGTTTTCCTCCTGGTATTTGGGCGATGAACTCGCCCAAAGCTTCGCACAGCAAGTGGTGATTATACTCCGCCACCACACCGCCAACGCGCAATGCATAAGCAAACGGCAGCGCCACCCATGGTTCACCGACCGTTTGAATTTCCGGATGAGTGGCCAGCAAGCGCTGCAGCAGTGTCGAACCAGCGCGCGGGAGTGATATGATAAAACACTGTCGCATAAGTTGGCTTGCAAAAATCCGCGGCTCTCAAGGAATGGAACGAACCGACAGTCCAGCGCGACAAATCGGGTTCTCTCGGATCTTCCGCCCGAACCCATAGACGCGGTCAACGCCCGTCACGTAACATGTTCGAATGTCCTCAAAACCCGCTTCACGCATCATCCGCTGTAATGCCACCGGAGAAGGCACGAACCAGTTCCATCCGCCGCGGCTCTTCTCCTCCTCAGTCCCGGTATGATAAATAAAATTGCCTTCGAATTCGCATGTGGGTTCATCACTGTCCAATCCTTTTGATTCGATCAACATAAAACCACCCTGCCGGAGCGAATTGAAAAGTATCCGCAACGCAAGCACCGGGTCGGATAAGTGATAAATCACGCCTGGAAAATGGACTACATCGAACCTGTTCCGAAACCCGGCTGTGTCGCACTCGTATAGTGATTTAGCCTCGACCGAAACCTGATTGGCCAGTCCAAAGGAATCCACGAGAAATTGTGCCATCTTCGCATACTTATGCACCTCTTCCAAAGCATGCACTTGCTTGCACATCGTGGAAAGGAGCAGTGTAGTGCCACCCGTCCAGCATCCCACATCCAATACGGTCGCTTGGTGAAAATCGCTCGGCTTGCACCCAAACAAAGTCATGAAATGGGCCATCACATGCAGGTGCCGATCCCCCATGCGTCCACTCATCCTGAAATCGCCGAAGTCATGATCGTGACCCCAATGAAACTTCACCGACAGGTCACGCTGGCGGTCCACCTCAGAGCGGGTGTAACCTTCCACATCAGGATCGATGTGGCCAGCTTGCGACTCAATGTGCTGCTGAAATGCCTGGCGTTGATTTTCGGGTATGGCTGAAGTTTTAAAGCGCGAAAACCGCTGATGCATTTCAACTCTCGTTTTCTTAAGCTGGGCTGTGTCTGGAGAAACTTTCGTTTGAGCCATTCGCTGAAGATATGCAAGCTCCACGATAATGGCAATATGCCTCGCCTGGCGTTGCTTTGGCTCATGCAATTCGCAGCCCTCCTTCCGGCAATTTCCATGCGCTTAAGATTAAACCACCCCCGTAGCCTGCGCTGGAATGAGCCCGAGTTCGCCATTTCAGATAAAGGCAAGCTGCTTAAACCACTTCAGGTGCTCGACTTTTTCTGTGAATTGCCAGCCGCATAATTCTTGCTTACTATTCCACGGACTCATGGCATGACAATTTTTAAAAAACGCCCAAACGCGCAGCCCATCATTTTTTGGGGCGCGAGCGGTCATGCAAAAGTTTTATACGATTTTATCGGCCTTTTTCGTTACCGGCTGGTCGCGCTCTTCGACAATGACCAGAAGGCTTCTTCCCCTTTTGAAAATGTGCCGATTTTCCATGGCCTGGCTGGATTCCAAAAATGGCTCGCATCCAATCCAGCCAAAAAGCTGTCCGGCCTCGTGGCCATTGGCGGCAGCAAAGGCGCGGTCCGCCTCGAAATCCACGAATTCTTTCTCAAGCATGGCATCGAGCCTGCGGTGGTCATTCATCCCAACGCCTTCGTTGCCGAAAATGCAAAGCTCGGTCCGGGAACGCAAATTCTGGCCAATGCCGCCGTGTGTGTCGAAGCCCGCCTTGGCCGTGAGTGCATCGTCAACACCGCCGCCAGTGTCGATCACGAATGCGAATTGGGCGACGGCGTGCATATCGGGCCCGGCGCGGTTCTGGCTGGCTGCGTGCGCGTGGGCCGTTGCTCGTTCATTGGTGCCGGCGCGATTATATTGCCCCGAGTTAGCATCGGCCAAAACGTCATTGTCGGCGCAGGTGCCGTCGTCACCCGCGATTTGCCGGATAACGTCCTCGCCTATGGAAATCCGGCGCGAGTGCAGCGAAAATCAAACGATGCAAAATCATAGCCCAAAGGATTCCGCGAAAATCGAAGCCATGGCCGCGGATGCTTCGCTGAGGCAGGCCGCGCGCGAAACTTTTCTAGGCAGTTGCCGCTATAATTACTCCTACAATTTTACGTGGCTCGGCCGGCCCATCATCCAATATCCGCAGGACATCATGGCCATGCAGGAGATTATTTGGCAGGTAAAGCCCGAGCTGATCATCGAGACCGGCATTGCCCATGGTGGTTCGCTCATATTCTCGGCCTCAATGCTCGCTCTCATTGGCGGCAGCGGTGCAGTCCTCGGCATCGATATCGAAATTCGCTCGCACAACCGCGCCGAAATCGAAAAGCATCCCATGGGCAAATGCATCAGGATGATTGAAGGCTCTTCCATCGACAAAAAAATTGTCGATCAGGTGCATGCTGCGGCCGCTGGCAAAAAGCCCATCATGGTCTTTCTCGATTCCAATCATACTCAGGACCACGTCCTCCAGGAGCTCTCGTTTTATTCGGCTCTGGTCACCAAAGGCAGTTACCTCGTTGTGCTCGATACTGTCATTGAAGATATGCCCGCTGATTCCTTTCCAAATCGCTCCTGGGGCAAAGGCAACAATCCCAAAACCGCTGTCTGGGAATTTCTCAAATCCAACCCTCGCTTTATGATAGATCGCGAAATCCAGGACAAGCTCCTGCTGACGGTTGCGCCGGACGGTTATCTCAAATGCATTGCCGATTAGTATGGAACGTATTCCCGTATCAGGTCCATGGATTACCGCGAAGGAAATCGCCTACGTCAATGACGCAGTCGCCAATGCCTGGTACGCCAACGCCAACTGCTACCATGAACGCTTCGAAGAAGCCTTTGCTGCATACCTCGGCGTTCGCCATGCCATTGCGCTTCCATCCTGCACTTCAGCCATCCACTTGGCACTGCTCGCGCTTGGGATTGGCCCGGGCCATGAAGTCATCGTCCCCGAATGCACCTGGATTGCTTCGGCTGCTCCCGTTTCCTACGTCGGTGCAACCACCGTTTTCGCCGATATAGACCCAAAGAGCTGGTGCATGAGTGCTGATTCTTGCAAAGCCTGCATCACTCCACGGACCAAAGCCATCATTCCTGTAGATCTCTACGGCAACATGCCCGACATGCTTGCCCTGAGTGAAATCGCCCGCCAGCACAACATCGCCATCGTCGAAGACGCCGCCGAGGCCATCGGCTCGGAGTTTCAAGGGCGCAAAGCTGGCAGCTTTGGTGCGGCCGGTGTTTTCAGTTTTCACGGCTCCAAAACCTTGACTACAGGTGAAGGCGGCATGCTGGTCACTGACAGCGACGACATTCGTCAGCGCGCCCTTCTTCTCCGCGATCACGGCCGCCCGCCGGGTGACCGCTTTTTCTTCAACAGCGAAGTCGCCTGGAAATACAAAATGAGCAGCATGCAAGCTGCACTCGGCCTCGCGCAATTGGAACGCGTCGAAGAATTGATCGCCCGCAAGCGTGAAATCTTTGAATGGTATCGCGTCGAGCTGGCCGATTGCCGCGATCTGGTCCTGAATCACGAAGCGCCCGGCACAAA
The DNA here is from genome assembly GCA_036403255.1 of Verrucomicrobiia bacterium. Taxonomy (GTDB): domain Bacteria; phylum Verrucomicrobiota; class Verrucomicrobiia; order Limisphaerales; family JAQGOV01; genus JAQGOV01. The sequence goes on along the minus strand of DASWRJ010000488.1, from coordinate 304 downwards.
AAATACTTATTGGATGGTCACTGTCGTTTGGCCAAAATCCCGCGGCTTAAGCAAAGCCGAAGTGATGGATGCGCTCGCCCATCAGAATATTGATTCCCGCCCTTTCTTTCATCCCCTCAGCAGCATCCCCGCTTACGAGAAAAGTCTAGAGGCGGCCGCCGCCCGGCAACGCAACACGGTCAGCTATGAAATCAGTCCCCGCTCGATAAATCTCCCTTCCGCCCTGAATTTAACCCGCGAGAAGGTCAGCTATGTTTGTGCTGCCCTGAAGGAAATTCTTGCTCACTGAATTCACGCCGATTTA
>DASWRJ010000487.1:0-5992 GCA_036403255.1 Verrucomicrobiia bacterium | reverse complement strand
GACGTGACCTGCACGGATGAACGAACTTTCCGCGTGTATAATCGACCGAAAAACGAGCGCATGTTCGATTTCGAAATCACGATCAAAGCGGGCAAGGAGCCGGTGGTGTTTGGCGATACGAAGGAAGGCTCATTCGGTATTCGCGTGGCGGAGAGCATGCGCTTTTTGCAGCCGAAGAATAAGCCTGGCGAGGGCCACATCGTATTGAGCAGCGGGCCGCTCGACGATAAAGCCTGGGGCAAGCACGGCGATTGGTGCGATTACTACGGGCCAATCGAGGGCAAAACGGTCGGCATCGCGGTGTTCGATCATCCGCAAAATCCCCGGCATCCCACGACGTGGCATGTGCGCGATTACGGGCTTTTTGCGGCGAATCCATTCGGATTGCACGATTTTGAAAAGAAACCGAGCGGGGCTGGTGACCTGACGATCGAGGCCGGGAAGGCCGTAACTTTCCGCTACCGGGTTTATATCCACGAAGGCGACACGCAAAGCGCGAAAGTGGCTGAGCGTTACGGTGAGTATGCCGCGCAAAAATAAATTTTCAGGCGCTCAGCGTGCCTGGTTAAATAAATTCTCAGCTCCACACGTCCATTAGAAGTTAACCACTATGAAAAGAATGAATCGCAGAAGTTTTCTCAAATCCACCGCCGTCGCCGCTGGCGCGCTAAGCTGGCCGGTGCATTCCTACTCCGCCATTCGCGGCGCCAATGATGATGTTCGCGTGGCTATTGTTGGCTTTCACGGCCAGGGCAGCAGCGACATGGAAGGGTTTCGCAAGCTGCCGGGTGTGCGGGTGGTGGCGCTGTGCGATGTGGATAAACATGTGCTCGAAGCGGGCGCGCGCAAATTCAAGGATCTCAATCAACCGATCGAGACCTACACCGATGTGCGCAAGCTGCTCGAAAATAAAGATATTGATGTGGTGCATACCGCCACGCCGAATCATTGGCATGCGTTGGTCGCGATCTGGGCAATTCAGGCGGGCAAGGATGTGTATGTGCAGAAGCCGGTTTCGCATAACGTCTTCGAAGGGCGCAAGATCGTCGAAGCGGCGCGTAAATATAAAAAGATAGTACAAACGGGAACACAAAGCCGCTCAAGCGATGGCATCAAAGAGGCCGTCGAGTGGGTCAGGGCTGGCAACCTCGGCAAAATTTTGGTCTCACGCGGCACCTGCTACAAACGCCGCGCCAGCATCGGCAAAACCAGCGGGCCGCAACCGGTGCCCGACTATATCGATTACGATCTCTGGTGCGGTCCCGCGCCACTCACGCCACCACGGCGGAATTCCAAGCAGTTTGGCCCGATCCATTACGATTGGCATTGGTTCTGGGATTACGGCTGCGGCGACCTGGGAAATCAGGGCATCCATCAGATGGATATTGCCCGCTGGTTTCTGGGCGAAAACGAACTCTCACCGCGAGTCTTCAGCCTGGGTGGTCGCTTCGGTTATGTGGATGACGGCGAAACACCGAACACGCAGATTGTATATCACGATTACAAGAAAGCCCCGTTGATCTTTGAAGTGCGCGGGCTGCCTGAGAAAACTGATTCGAAAGCCATGGATAAATACATGGGCACAACCGTCGGCGTGCTCGTTCACTGTGAAGGCGGGCATGTGCTCATTCCTGATTACAACGTGGCGTATGCTTACGATAAGGAAGGGAAGAAGATTAAGGAGTTCAGGAACACGAATAAAGTGAGCCACTACGGTAACCTCATCGCCGCCGTACGCAGCCGCAAACCAAAGGACCTGCGCGCCGAAATTCTCGAAGGCCATCTCTCCAGCGCCCTCTGCCATACGGGCAATATTTCGTATCGGCTGGGACATCAAACTTCACCGGATGAAGCGCGCGAGAAAATCAAAGGCAACCGGGACGCTGTCGAGACGTTCGGCCGCATGTGTGAGCACTTGAAAATGAACGACGTCGATCTGGAGAGCACAAAACTCACCCTCGGCGAGTTCCTGAAAATGAAGGGCAAAGCGGAGAAGTTCATCGGCAACGATCAAGCCAACAAGATGCTCACGCGCGATTATCGCAAGCCCTTTGTGGTTCCAGAAAAAGTTTGAACAGGCTTAGCAAAACGGGGGCGGCTTTTGGGCCGCCCTTTCTTTTTACATTTATATGAAATTGATTGGCAAAATGGATCTGAGCGCGCTGGTTGCGGCTTTGGCCTTATGGGCAGCGGCAGTGCCGGTTTCCGCCGGCGACATTCCGGCGGGCTACAAATTGCAATACGAGCAGAATTTTGAAAAACCGCAGGGCATTGCGGATTTTCTATTTAGCGATGCAAAGGCGTGGCGATTGTCGAAGGAAGAATCCAATTCGTCGCTGGAACTGTTTGGCAAAAGCAAATACGAACCGAAGCATCGCTCTCCATTCAATATCGCTTTATTGAAAGATAAAGTGTTCGGCGACTTCGTGCTCGATGTGGACGTGATGTCCACTGTGAAGCCTTACCCGCACCAGGACATGTGCCTCTTCTTCGGCTTCCAAGCCACGAATAAGTTCTATTACGTGCATATCGCGGTGAAGCCCGATCCTATCAAAGCGCAATCACACGCGCATGATATCTTTATTGTAAACGACGCGCCTCGCCTCGCCATTGCGCACGAGGTTTCGAACGGTGTGACTTGGGGCGACAACAACTGGCACAAAGTTCGCCTCGAAAGAAAAGTCTCTGACGGCAAGATTAAAGTTTATTTCGATGATTTGTCCAAACCGATCATGACCGGCGAGGACAAAACCTTTGGCCGTGGCTTCCTCGGTTTTGGCTCGTTCGATGACATGGGCAAGGTGGACAATATCAAAATCTACAGCCCGTCAGTGGAAAGCAAAAAGACCGGCTTTTTCCAACCGGTGCGCTAAGCGTCGCGCACGCTCGCCGCATTGAGAAAAGCTTGGGGGCCTAGCTCCGTTTCTCGTCCCCATCGATCATATCGACGAAACATTTGATGTCAGTCCGATGTGTCAGTCCAGCTTGTTCCTTGCGCATTTTGAGCCGCTCTTGCATCGGCGCGTCATCCGGCTTGGGATAATTAAGCATCCCTTCGGCGTGCGCTTTCTTTTCCGCGTCCGATTTGTGCACATTTTTGCGCACCCAATCGCACACTTCACCATCCGTGATGGTTTTGCGCACGACCTCGATAAATTGCTCATGAGTCAGGCCCGCCGCCTTCAGCCATGCGCCGTCAAAACCCTTCCCAAAATTCTCCTGGTAATCCTTGTGCAGTTTGCCGGCGAGATGAAGCCGGATTTTATCGATGTAACGCGGCAGATGCATCCAACCGCACATCGTCTCGCGCGGACTGCGCGGATAAATAATATCGTTTGTCATGGAGCATCATGGGAAACCTGCGCGCATTTGCGCAATGCAAAATTTATTTTCAAACCGTGCCCGAGGGCGCATGTTGGAGTGATGAGCGATACGTTCGACTACGATCTGGCGATCATTGGCGGAGGCAGCGGCGGGTACGCCGCCGCGCGCACCGCTGCGGCTGCAGGCCTCGCCACGGTCGTCATTGAAGGTGGCGAGGAGGTCGGCGGGCTGTGCATTTTGCGCGGCTGCATGCCCACCAAGGCGTTGCTCTATGCTTCGGAGGTCATGAATCTCTCGCGCCAGGCGGCCACATGGGGCATACATAATAAGGAGACGACGTGCGATTTCGCTGCCGTGATGGCGCGCAAAGATCAGCTCATTGCTGAATTTGCCGCATTTCGCCAGCAGCAATTGAGCGATGGCCGCTTCGAATTTATCCGCGCCCTGGCGCGCTTCGATAATCCGCATACCCTGATATTGAGCACTGGCCGAAGAATTTCCGCGCGCCACATTATCATCAGCACCGGCTCGATCGTGGCGCCGCCCATTTTGCATCAGCTTCGCCAGGTCGAGTATTTGACCAGCGACGATGCGCTCAAGCTGCAAACATTGCCCAAGTCACTGATCGTCCTCGGCGGCGGCGCGGTGGCTGTCGAGTTTGCGCAATTGTTCGCGCGGTTCGGAGTCAAAGTCGCTTTGATTCAACGCAGCGCGCATATCCTGCGCGCCTTCGATGCGGACGCAGCCCGCGAATTGGAAAAAGTTTTTCGGCGCGAGGGCATGAATGTTTATAGCTCGACGCGTCTCACGGATGCCTGGCAGAAGCCGCATGCGAAAGGCATCGCCTTCGAGCAGGACGGCCAGGAAGTGCGCGTCGAAGCCGAGGAAATTTTATTCGCGCTTGGTCGCATTCCAAATACTGATCCGCTGGAATTAGTCCAGGCCGGCCTCGACACCTCACAGCATACGATCATCACCAATAGCCGCATGCAAACGAGCGTTCCACACATTTATGCGGTCGGCGATTGCACTGGCCCATACGAAATCGTGCACATCGCGATTCAGCAGGGCGAAGTGGCTGCGCATAACATCGCACATCCCGAGCAGCCGCGCGAAATGGATTACCGGCTGCTCATCAGCATTGTCTTCACTGAACCACAGGTGGCTTCCGTCGGGCTAACCGAGATAATGGCCAACCTGCATCAAATCCCCTACCTGGCGGCAAGTTATCCATTCAACGACCATGGAAAATCATTGATCATGGACGCGAAGGATGGCTTCGTGAAGCTGCTCGCTGACCCAAAGAGCGGCGAAATACTCGGGGGCGCATGCGTCGGTCCTTCGGGCGGAGAATTGATCCATGAGATCGTAGCTGCCATGGCCAAGCGCATGACCGTGCAGGAGCTGGCAGCCATGCCGCACTATCATCCGACGCTGGCGGAGATTTGGACTTATCCAGCCGAAGAGTTGGCCGATAAAATTCGCGCCGGAGTCAAACCAGCTTGACTGGCTTGCCGGATTTGATCGAATCGTACACGCCCATTAAAATGCGAATGTCCCGCAGACCTTCTTCCCCGGATACTTTGGACTCGCGATTATTGAGAATGCATTGGGCGAAGTCGTCCATCTCGAGCGCGAATTGGTCCACCTCGTCGAATTTGATCGGTTTCTTGTCACTCCGATGGCCTTGCAGCCCGTCGTAGCTGTAGGCCGGGTCAAGTCCGAACCAGCCCTTGTCAGCGTAAGCGGTGTAACGATTGATGCCATTGACGGCGTAGCTGGTGCTGCAATAGGCAATCGCGCCACCCGGAAACTTCATTTGCCAAACGATCGATTCATCCACTTCCTTGAACTTTACCGGATCGGTCTTGGTTTCGAACGCCGAGAGAATTGTCGGTTCTTCGCCAGTGAGAAACCGTGTCGCTTGGAGCGCGTAAATGCCAACGTCCATGAGCGCGCCGCCGCCTGCCAAATTGTGGCGGAGCCGCCATTGTTTCGGATCGCTAATGCGGAAGCCGAAACCAGCTTCGATGATTTTGATCGCGCCCAATTCCTTTTCGCGCGCGATCCGCATGCACTCCAAATGATGCGCCTCGAATTGGCACCGGTAGGCGATCGCCAGCTTGCGCCCGGCCTTTTTGCAGGCGTCAATCATGTTCTGGCATTTCTTAACTGAGACTTCCATCGGTTTTTCCGAGAGCACATGCTTGCCTGCCTTGGCAGACTTGATCGTGTGCTCGGCGTGCAGGGCATTCGGCGTCACGACATAGACAACATCGATGTCGGGGTTATCCGCCATCTGCGCCATCGTCTCGTAGTTATAAATGTTTTTATCCGGAATCTTGTACTTGGCTTTCCAGGCGCGCGCCTTTTCCGGCGTTCCCGTTATGATTCCAGCCAGCCGGCAGTACTTGGCTTTTTGCAGCGCGGGCGCGATTTGGTTTGTGCTTAAGCTGCCGAGGCCGCAGAGCGCGAAGCCCAGCTTCCTTTGGCCGGTTTCCTGGGCGGATGCTTCGATGCTGATAAATGGCGCCACCGCCAGCGCGGCAGCGGTGGACTTGATGAAACGACGGCGCGGTTGTGGTTTCATGCGCTTGGATATGGCGGCTTATTTCGTCGGCGAATAATCGGTTGGATTCATGTAAACGGATTGCACGCCAGCCATGCC
>DASWRJ010000486.1:0-3031 GCA_036403255.1 Verrucomicrobiia bacterium | reverse complement strand
GACAGGGGCGCGCCCCGTTTGTGTGCTGGGCGCGGAAGTGGCGGACAAAATGTTTCCTCAAGGGGGGGCGCTAGGCCAACGCATTCAGGTGGGCGGAAAAAATTTTGAAGTGATCGGCGTCAACGATAAGTTCGGCCAATTTCTTTTCGCAAATATGGACAACCAGGTGATTATCCCAATCACACGCATGATCTCTGATTTTGATCCGAATCCGTACATCCTCGTGGTGATAAAAGTCCGAGATGCGAATAAAATCGAACAGGCCAAAGAAGAGCTGCGCGGGATTGTGCGCAAAGTTCGACGTCTGGCGCCGGGAGCGGAGGACGATTTTGCCATTAACCAGCAGGACCTGATCATCCGGACGTTTGATCGAGTAGGAGGGATTATCGCTTCGGTAGGGCTGTTCATCACCGGCCTGGCCCTGTTTGTGGGAGCGATTGGCATCATGAACATCATGTTTGTTTCGGTGGCAGAGCGCACAAAGGAGATTGGCATCCGCAAAGCCATTGGCGCAAAGAGGCGCACGATTCTGATCCAATTCCTGCTCGAAGCGGCTGGGATCTGCCTGCTGGGCGGGTTGCTCGGTCTTTTGCTGGCATGGCTGATTAGTTTCGCAGTCAAAAAATTTCTACCGACATCGATGTCAATGCAGATCGCCTTTCTGGGGGTGCTGATATCGCTCTGCACTGGGGTATTGGCCGGTTTCATGCCGGCCTGGCGCGCCGCGCGGATGAACCCGGTGGACGCACTTCGCGCCGAATGAGTGACATCGCGTCCAAGCCTTCATTTGCCCGACACAGGACTGCCTTTGCGCGGGTCCGAGCCGAAGTGCGCGAGAGTGTGATGATGGCGTTTGCCGCATTGAGCGCGCACAAGCTTCGCTCCGCATTGACCTTGCTGGGGGTGGTGGTGGGTGTCTTCTCGATCATTGTGGTGATGACGGCCATGCGGGTCATGCAGTCGAACATCGAAAAGGAATTGGGCCAACTTGGGGCGCACACATTCACGATCCAGAAATTTCCACCGATTATGGTCCAGCGGCGCGAAAACTGGGAAAAAATCCTGCGGCGCGAACGGATCAGCTTGCAGCAAGTCGAGGCGCTAAAAGACCGCGCGACGCTCGCGCAAGCGGTAGCTGTCGATGCGGGCTTTGGCCGGGACGTTGCATCCTCGCGATTTGCCCAGATGGAGGGGGACGTGGCCCTCAACGGGGCTTCTCCCGAGACGTTCTCGGCCCGCAATTGGACAGTGGAGGCCGGGCGCGCGATTATGGCATCGGACGTAGATAGCGCGCGAAACGTGTGCGTGATCGGCGGGACCGTGGCGCGTGAACTTTTTCCGCATGCCTCACCACTGGGGGAGAAGGTGAAATTCCGGGGCATCAACTACAGCGTGGTGGGAGTGCTGGAGTCGCGCGGACGCAGCCTGGGGGGCGATCAGGATTCGTTCATCGTCATTCCCATCACAACGGGCGGCAATCGTTATGGCTGGCAATATCGCAGCTTGAACATTCTCGTGCAGGCGGCAGACGCCGATGCGCTCGATGACACGATGGAACAAGTGCGCGGCATCCTGCGCGCCATCCGCAAAGTCCCACCACAGGAGCCGGACGACTTCGAAATCTTTACGAATGACCTTTTGATCGAGCAATTCCGCAACATCACTTTCGCGGCCCGGGCCGGGGCGGCGGTGATCAGTTCCATCGCGCTGCTGGCCGCCGGGATCGGCATTATGAATATCATGCTGGTCTCGGTAACGGAACGGACGCGCGAGATTGGAATTCGCCGGGCGATTGGAGCGAAGAAACGGAACATCATCGTCCAATTCATCAGCGAAGCGATTGTGATTTGCCAGATTGGCGGGGTGATCGGCGCGGCGCTCGGCGTGCTCGGCGGAAATGCCGCCGCGTTTGCTTTCAAAGTGCCGCCTGTGTTCCCGCTGGATTGGATAATCCTGAGCATCGTCATTTGCACGCTGGTGGGCCTGGCATTTGGCACTTACCCGGCCATCAAAGCCGCCAATATGGACCCGGTGGAGTCGTTGCGGTATGAGTGAGGCGGAATTCTGGAGGTGGCTGGGAGCCAGCAGTAACAATTTTTAGCCTACTTCAGCCTACTCCAGCCTGCTCCAGCCTGCTCCAGCCACGTTCAGAAAGGTTGATCGGGTGCCAATAGGGGACAGACGAGCAAAAATTAGCTCGGTTTAGCTTGGTTTAGCTCGACCCAGCTCATCCAATTTCGGAAGGCAGATTGCAGATTGCGGAATGGCCGGCGCACTCACCAACCGGATTTCGCAGGCTTTTCCAGCCGTGTTTAGGCTTGTCCAGCCGTTTGGCCAGGAGGTGAAAGGTGAAAGCTGAGAGATGAGAGACGAAGGGTTTGGGCTCAACTTTCAGCCGCAATTACCCGCAACCAGGCGCAATTGCGAGGGAAGTGCAAATTGCAGATCGCAGATTGCAGAATGACGGCAGCTCGGCCCCAATTGCAGGGCTACGTTCGCGCCCTGTTTTAGCCTTAGTTAGCCCTCGCCAGCCCTAATCAGAAATGCTGAATTGGGCGTTTTGCAGCCTTTTCCAACCTTGTTTAGCGTTGTCCAGCCATTCACCAGGAGGTGAAAGATGAGGGGAAAGGCGGTCGAAGCCGGATGGCACTTCCTTTTTAGCTTTGACCCCCGAGGTTTCGGCGCGAGTAGCCTTTGACAGTCAAAGCTGAAAGGCCGTGCTGTAACGTGGAACGGCTCGTTTGTCGCAGCGCGAGAAGCGCTACGGTGCCGTGGCCCAATGGGTCCGCTCCGCCCTTACTCTGCATGTGTGAAGCGCGTGAAAGCCACGCATTTTTCCGAGCAATGTCGGCTGGGTCCAAAACGCTAATGATCTCCGGCCCCAAACCAGTCAGGGCTGGATGTATGTCAAAGATCGATTGGGTTGGTGGTCAGTTGTCAGTGGTCCGTAGTAAAGACCACATCTGCTGGACTGCGGGTTGGAAACCCACGCCAAGGCAGATTAACAATCTGCTTCCGACCTGCGGGAATA
>DASWRJ010000485.1:0-6224 GCA_036403255.1 Verrucomicrobiia bacterium | reverse complement strand
GCGGAATGCAGCGATGCGCTTACAAGGACAACCAGGAGAATTCTTAAAAGGCTTGTCATAGCAGGATTGACGACTTTGTAGCGAATGCGCACGACGATGTCACGACTGGAATTAGGGGATGAATATGATGTTGCGCTATTTCTTTACGAAATGAGCGCAGAGCAGGAATCTCCTTCGGTTCCGGAGCACTGCAAAGGGCTTGCGGCCATTGGAGGTCTGGTAAAGCTATTACGGACGGATTTGTTCGCGAGCGGAAGATCTTCCCAACGCCTCCGGTTAAAAAGTTGAGCAAACGGCTAAAGCATAGCAGTATCCCGTGTTGAAAGCACAATTACCTAATGCAATGAATCAAGTTGGCCATTTTATATTTCGGACAGCCGTTGTGACGCTTTTTTTCACTGTTTCTTTTAGCGGCACGAGCGCGGAACCTTACCCAAAGACAGACCCGCCGCTGCCAAAATTAATTGAGCCAGGGCAAACGGAAGAACCGTCCGTGTATCGAGCACGGCGCGCGGAATTGATGAAGGAGATGGGCGAAGGTGTAGCGGTGATTTATGCAGAAGGCGAAGAGGATGGCGACGGTTACCGGCAAAGCTCGGATTTCTTTTATCTGACTGGCGTCCATGAGGCAGGCGCAATCGTCGTGCTCGCGCCCAAGGAAAGGACCTATCGCGAATTCCTGTTTTTACCCAGTCGAGATCCGGAGGCAGAACGCTGGACAGGCGAGCGCGAATCCATAGGGACCACGTTGCGGCAAAAGTATGGTTTTGAAAAAATATACCGCACTGGAGGGATTGCGGGGTTTGTGAGCAGCTTGGCCGCGCGCTCACCCGTTCTATGGCAAGTAATGCGCGGCAAAGGCGGAGATAAAAAGCCGGCAGACCTCGAGCTGTATGGCAGAGTCACATCGCAACTGGCCGGCGTCTCCATTCGGCCGATGCCATTCACATTGGCCCGGATGCGCTCGCGGCATTCGCCAGGCGAAATTGCGCTGATCCAGCGCGCGATCCGGATTAGTGAAGAAGGATTTCGCGCGGCGGTTTTGGAAATCAGACCCAATGCCAGCGAAGGACGAGTGGAAGCCGAGGCGGAGCGCGTGTGGAAATCACGGGGCGCAAGAAGGCCGGCGTACGCGAGCATTGTTGGATCGGGGCCTAACTCCACGATCTTGCATTATCCAAGAAGCGAAAGGGTAATGCGCGCTGGCGAACTGGTGCTCATGGACATGAGCGCGGAGTTTGCTCATTACGCCTCGGATATCACGCGCACATTCCCTGTAAACGGCAAGTTCACACCGCGCCAGCGTGAGATTTATGAAGTAGTCCTCAAGGCTCAGAAAGCAGCGTTCGAAAAAGTGAAGCCAGGCGTTTACATGGAGGACCTCGATGCGATTGCGCGCAAAGTGATCGAGGAGGCTGGATTTGGTGATTATTTCATTCATGGCCTGGGGCACTTTGTCGGATTGGATGTGCATGATGCCGGCGCAACTCACGAACCGCTGGCCGCGGGGATGGTCTTTACGATTGAGCCGGGCATTTATCTGCCCGAAGAAAAAATCGGTGTGCGCATTGAAGACATCGTGGTGGTGACTAAAAACGGGTCAAGATTTCTGAGCGACGGACTGCCACGCGAGCCGGAGCAAATTGAACAATGGATGGCGGACCGCGCCGCTCCGGCAAAACCTTGATTGTTGTTGGTCACCGAGCGACTCACTCTTCGATTCTATAAAGATTCGTCTTTGTGCGAAGATAAAGCGCTTTGCCAGCGACTGCTGGCGAGGCCAGAAAGCCGTCGTCGAGCTTGTTTTCAGAGAGGATTTTGAACTGGCGGCTTGCCTCGATAACAGTGGTTTTACCTTCCTCACTGCAGAAATAAATGCGGCCCTCGGCTGCAACGGGTGCCGCGGAAAAGTTCCCTGCAATGCGTTCGCGCCAAATTTCCTTGCCGGTTTTGGCTTCGACGCAACTGGCGAAACCACCGTCTTCGATCATAAAAAGCAAATCATCGATCAGGAGTAAAGATGGCTTTTTGGGAACTCCGCGCTTGAGTTTCCAAACGACTTGCAAATGCGCGTCGCTTTTCTGCTTTTCATCCGAATCTGAGGCATTTACATCGATAAACTCACCAGCCTTTTCACCTGGACGAATCGCTAATAATTGGCCGTTGGACCAACCGGTCAAGACATAGACCAAGCCGTGACCGACGACCGGGCGGGTGCTGGCGGAATGGCTGGTGCGCTCCTCGACCCGCCACAGTTCCTTGCCAGTCATCGGTTCATAGCCGTAGGTGGCTTTGGCGCCACTGCTGAGGAGGACGGGCATGCCCCCGAGCATGGCCACGTGCGGAGTAGCAAACGCCTTTCGGTAATCGCCTTTGGCCTGCGGATGACCGTCCGAATCGAGGTCCTTGTAGTCGATGGAGCGCTCGGTGCGCCAGGCGGTCTCTCCGGTTTTCTTATTAAGGGCGATGACGAATTGATAATCGCTGCCATCAAAATTCATGATCAAAAGATTATTATAAATAATGGGTGATGAACCAGGTGCGCGGAAATGGTTGCACTCGATGTCGCGCCGTTCCCAGAGGACCCGACCAGTTTTAGTGTCAAGGCAAGCTGTCTGAGCAGAACCGAAGGTCGCATAGAGACGGCCTTCTTCAATTACAGGCGTGGGCGAAGCGTAGCTATTAAACGGAATACAATATTGCGGGTTTGGAACATCTACCAATTTTTGGTCGCGCACGATCTTGCCGCTGTCGCGATCGACGCAGAGCACGAAAAGTTCCTTGCCGTCAGCCGTGGCGGTAGTGAGCCAAACCTGATTTCCCAAAATGACCGGTGAAGACCAGGCTTTGCCGTGAATAGATGTTTTCCATTTGATGTTTTTCTGCTCGCTCCAGGTCACGGGCAAACCCTTGGCATCGGAGAGGCCATTGCCGTCCGGGCCGCGAAATTGGGGCCAGGTCTCACCAGCGAAAGCACATCTCGCGGCGAGCGCAATAAGCAAGCCGGCGGAAAAACAGAGCAGTTTCATTTGCCACCAGCGTACTAAGAGTGCAGCCGGCATGCAACTACGAGGCACTCGGAAAACTCGCCGGCGCACTGCAAATAAAGGCAAGGCGCAGGCGAATTCAAGCAATCGGGCAGTTCCGAGCCTCCGCAAAAGCTTGCTTGCGCATCCATTTCACCTGTATGAGAAGCACCGTGAATGGTGGGCAAAAATTACGACTGGGCGTGCTCGGTTCGGGCAAGGGCTCGAACATGCTGGCCATTGCGGAGGCCTGCGCGGACGGGAAAATATATGCCGAGATCGCGCTCGTGCTGAGTGATGTGGCAGAAGCTGGAATATTGCAGCATGCAACAAGTTTCAATGCGCCGTGTGAATTTGTTTCACCGGGAAAATTTCGCACGAAACTGGATGAAGTCGCTGAGCCACTCTACATCCAAAAATTGAGGGACGCGCAGGTGGATTTAATTGTGCTGGCCGGGTTTATGCGGATCTTGAAAGGCGATTTTTTGCGTGCTTTTTCCCAGCGAGTGGTAAATATCCATCCCTCTTTGCTGCCGGCGTTTCCCGGTTTGGAAGCCTGGCGGCAGGCACTCGAGTATGGCGTGAAGGTAACTGGGTGCACCGTGCATCTGGTGGACCAGGGCATAGACAGCGGACCAATCCTGGCCCAGGAAACGGTGCCAGTGCTGCAGGATGACACGCCCGAGTCGCTGCACGAGCGGATTCAGCGCTGCGAGCGGACGCTTTACCCGGCGGTGATTGGAGCCTGGGCCGCAGGACGGATTTCGGTAGTAGGTCGAAGGGTTGTGTGGCAGGGCGATGAGCCTGGCCGCAGATAGAATTTGTTTTGATGAAAGAGAAGCCAGTATTGCGGTTTGGCTTGCCGAAAGGCAGCCTGCAGGACGCCACCATCGAAAAGATGGGCAAGGCGGGCTGGAACATTTCTGTGAGCAGCCGATCGTATGTGCCCTATGTGGATGATCCGGAGTTGGAGATCCGCCTGATTCGGGCGCAGGAGATTTCGCGCTACGTCGAGCACGGTTACCTGGACTGCGGCATCACTGGTTACGATTGGGTCCAGGAAAACGGCTCGCGGGTACATGAGGTAGGCGAGTTTCTGTTCAGCAAAGCGACACGCCAACCCGCGCGCTGGGTCCTGTGCGTGCCTGAAAACTCGCCGGTTAAGTCCGTGAAAGATTTGCAGGGGAAGCGGATCGCAACGGAAGTTGTAAACCTGACGAAGAAATATTTGAAGCGGAACGGAGTAAAGGCGGAGGTGGAATTTTCCTGGGGTGCTACCGAGGTAAAAGCGCACGAGTTGGTCGATGCAATTGTGGAGATAACCGAGACTGGGTCGTCCCTCCGGGCAAATAAGCTGCGAATTGTGGATACGCTCCTGACCTCGACGCCACGCTTGATCGCGAATCACGCTGCGTGGAAAACCAAATGGAAGCGGGAAAAAATCGAGATTATGGCGCTGCTGCTCAAGGGCGCGCTCGACGCGGAGGCGAAGGTCGGGCTAAAGATGAATATCGAGCAGAAGAATTTGAAATCATTGCTCGCTAGCTTGCCGGCATTGCGCAGGCCAACGATTTCCCAGCTCAGTTCCGAAGGCTGGGTGGCCGTGGAAACAATTATTGACGAACACGTGGTCCGTGAGTTAATCCCGCGCCTGAAGGCGGCTGGGGCAGAAGGGATTATCGAATATCCCTTGAACAAAGTGGTTTATTAAGCGCAGTATTCAACAAACCTATGGGTTCATTAAAAAAGCGAAGAAAATCGAAGATTAACAAGCATAAGCGGCGCAAGAAATTACGAGCGCATCGCCACAAGAAGCGCACCTGGCAGAAGTAATTCTGCTCTGCCGCTCTCCCGGCGCGGGTTCGCGCCGGGCGCCGTTCTCAATATCATGGCCAAGCTGGGAAGTTGCTTTCCCGGCTTTTCTTTGTAGGCTAGTTCATGCCGTTGCGTATTTTTGTTTTTATAATTCTGGCCGGTTCGTTCGGGGCTTTGTTGCTCGGGGGTTGCACTACACCAGGGAAGTCCGGCAAAACATCCTCGACTACGAACACGACCGCGACCGTCCAAAAACGCGGCGAGGAAATAGACTATTCGCCCGAGGCGGTCGAGCGCCGCACCGAAGCCCATGCGCGCTACGCCACAGGTGTACTGCTGGATTGGCAGGAAGAGCCGGAGCAGGCCGCAGATGAGTTTTACAAAGCGGCTTTGGCGGACCCGAATAATGTGGATCTCGTCCTCGAGGTTTCACAGCGGTTGATGCAGCTCAAGCAATACGAGAAGGCAGCGGAAGTTTTGAATAAAGCGACTTCGGCCTCGAAGGTTTCCGGTCTGGTCTATGCACAGCTCGGCCGGGTCTATGCGCTGATGGGGAAAAAGGAGATGGCCATCGACGCGGACAAAATCGCGATCAAACGCAATCCGGGCAATTTGATGGGCTACCGCAACCTCGCGCAAATGTATGTCCAAAACCGCCAGGTGGAGGAAGGCCTGAAGGTGCTGGACCAGGCGTCAAAGCAAATCAATGTGGATGAAACCTTTTTGATAGAGCTCGCCGAGCTCTACACCGGCTTTCTGCGTCTGGGCACGAATGAGGCGGTGCGCAAAAATGCCATAGACACGGTGGATCGCGCCACAGCGGCGGAGCCGAAAAATCCCCTGCTCCTCCAGCGGATTGCGGATGTGTATGCGATCACGGGACAGACCGACAAAGCGACCGATTATTATTTGAAAGTGCTGGAGAAAATTCCTTCGATGCCAGGGCTGCGCGAGAAATTGGTGGAGATGTATTTGAAGAAGGAGGATCGCAAACACGCGGCCGAGCAGCTTGAAACGATCATTCGGAATAACCCGACCAACCCGCAGTATTATTATTTGCTTGGCAGCATTGCTTATGAGGAGAAAGACCTGAAGAAAGCAACCGAGTATTTTTCCAAGACAATTTTGCTAAACCCAGATTTCGAGCAGGTCTATTACGACCTGGCTGGCGCACAGATTAACATGAACAAGGCCAAAGAGGCACTGGCGACGTTGCAAAAGGCGCGGGACAAGTTCAAGGAAACGTTCGTGCAGGAGTTTTTTGAGGCGCTGGCCTACACGCACCTGAAAGATTTTACTAATGCGATAAATCATTTCACTGCAGCGGAGGTAATCGCCCGCGCGACCGAAACCAATAAGCTGAACCATATTTTTTATTATCAG
>DASWRJ010000484.1:0-5102 GCA_036403255.1 Verrucomicrobiia bacterium | reverse complement strand
GCAATACCAAGGGGATGGTCGTGAGAGCCATCGAATACGGCGCCATCATTACGGACATTGAAGTGCCCGATAAAAAAGGCGCGACTGTGAATCTCGTTCTCGCGGCGGACAGCCTGGATGCTTATCTCAAGAATTATCCCTCTGCTGCGGCCGTGATTGGCCGTTTTGCAAATCGCATCGCGCACGGAAAATTCACGCTTGATGGCAAGGAATATACCTTGGCGAAAAATAATGGCCGCAACCATCTCCATGGTGGCATTAAGGGATTTGCCTCGGTCGTCTGGCACGGCAAGGCGCTTCCTCCGCGCAAAAAGGAATCGACCGTTGAGTTCAGCTACCTGTGCAAAGATGGAGAGGAAGGATATCCCGGCAATCTGAATGTGACGGTCAGATATATTTTGACAGATAACAACGAGCTCTGGATCGATTACCAAGCGACCACGGATAAAGCCACACCCATTAACCTGACCAATCACGCTTATTTCAACCTGGATGGCTCGGGGGACATTCTGGACGATGTGCTCTGGGTGGCAGCGAAGAAATACACGGTCAACGATGAGGAACTCATTCCGACGGGCGAAATCGCGGATGTCAAAGGCACGCCGCTCGATTTCACCAAGCCCACTCGCATCGGCGAACGCTTTGATAAATTGCCCGCAAAACTAAACGGCTACGACCACAATTTCGTGCTGGATAATGAAAAGAAAAAAATGATGGTGGCCGCCCGCCTGAGCAGCCCTAAGAGCGGGCGAATGATGGAAGTGAGAACGACGGAGCCGGGAATCCAACTCTACACCGGCAATCACGTGGGGCATCGCGGCGTCTGCCTGGAGACGCAGCATTACCCCGACTCGATCAATCAGCCCAAGTTTCCGAGCGTGGTGCTTCGTCCCGGCGAAAAATTTTCGAGCACGACCGTGTTTGCGTTCTCAGCCAAGTAATCTGGTCGAGCCCCATTCCCAGTTTCAAAGCGCGTGAGCTTGCTGCTCAGTGCGTGAGTTTTGCTCTATTGGCACGCTTCAGCGCACGTTTTTCCGCACAAAACAACATGGCATTGCCGATGCTAAAAGAGTTTTGCGCTGTGGCGGCGTGATGCAGTTGCCAGACAGGAAGTAAATTCGTTCATGCATTGCGCCGCCTCAGCCGGAAATGGAGAGATGAATGGCGCGTAATGCAAATCTGAGAGCATTTACTTTCATCGATCTACTGATCGTCCTGGTTACTTTGTGTTTTGCTTCGGCCATTGTTTACACGCGACTAAACCGACCCAAAGCAAGAGGTCATCCCATGAACTGCGTCAACAATCTTAAGCAAGTAGGCCTGGCTGCGCGCATGTTTAGCAATGATCACAACGAGAAATTCCCATGGGATGTCGCATTGGCAGAAGGTGGTACGAAAGAGCATGCCACCAACATCGATGCTATTTTACATTTTACCCCCATGATCAATGAATTAACTACGCCGAAAGTTCTTTTCTGTCCCACTGACAAAAAGCGCGCGCGCGCTTCTGATTGGGCTTTAGTTTCTAATAAGAATCTTAGTTATTTTGTTGGACTCGAAGCTGATGAAACCCGGCCGCAGACAATCCTTTCTGGCGACCGGAATTTACTGATCGACAATACAAACTTTACCGGCTTTGTGACCGCCACTACAAACTCCACAATTAACATTGCTCCTGAATTGCACGAGCCTGAAATAAATATCGCACTGGCGGATGGCAGCGTTCAGCAGATGACGGTTGATATTCTACGCAAGCAAATCCGTGAGAAGAACGAGCTGCCCTTGCGATTCATCATACCTTAAATGCCATCATGCGAACAAAAGCAAACGGCCCTGCGCTAGTCTCCCAACGAGCATTTACTTTCATCGATTTTTTAATTGTGCTGGTGACGATCTGTTTGGCAGGCGTACTTGTCTTGCCTCGCGTGATGCGGGGGAATCGCGCCGGTTACACCAGAATTGGCTGCGACAATAATTTGAAGGTAATTGGTCTTTCCTTCCGCATGTTCAGCAACGATCACAATGATAATTTTCCCTGGAACGTTCCGGCATTAGATGGAGGCACCAAAGAATTCGCCACTTCCACCAATGTTTACCTCCACTTTCTTGCATTATCCAATGAGTTAATTACTCCCAAAATCCTAGCCTGCTCCAGCGATGCGCACTCGCGTCACAAACTTTGCCCTATTCTCAAATATGAATTTAAGCTATTTCGTTGGGCTTGATTCGAATGAATCAAATGTGCAGAGCATTCTCTCCGGTGATCGCTCCCTCCTTATCGATAACACCAACTTCTCAGGCTTTGTCACAGCCACAAAAGATTGCACGATTAATATCGCGCCCGGCATTCACGGGGATGGTATCAACATCTGCCTGGGCGACGGCAGCGCACCTCAAATGACAGCAGACATGATCCGCACCCAAATTCGTCAGAAGAACAAACTGCCTTTGCAGTTTGCTCTACCGTAATAGGCATACTGCCCGTTGAACGAATGGCAGGAGATTTGGCCAACCGCCGATGTTTGCCAAACAGAATGCAATCGGATACCATGCACCGGCATGAATAAGCTCGAACGCATTACAATCGATCCAACCGTAATGACTGGCAGGGCATGCATTCGTGGCATGAGGGTCACTGTAGGAAATATCCTCAACATGTTGGCATCCGGCAGGACGAGGGATGATATTCTGGTAGCGTATCCATACCTGGAAAATGCCGATCTTGACGCTTGTCTGCAGTACGCGGCGCTGCTTGCCAATGACGAGGAGTTGGAGCTCAAGCCCAAGTGAAGGTCCTGTTGGACATGAACATACCGCCGGTCTGGATTAGCCGACTGCAAACTGACGGCTTGGAAGTTGTACATTGGCAAGATAAGGGCCCAAAGAACGCTCCAGACGGAAGAATTTTAGAATGGGCGAAGTCAAATAAGCATATCATTTTGACACTAGACTTGGATTTTCAGCAGCTTCTCTTTGCCACCCGAGTCCACGGCCCAAGCGTGGTGCTACTTCGTGTCCGTGATCCGCTGTCACCTTCCCTACCGGCAAAAGTACGGCGCGTCTTCCTTGAGAATAATTCTTTCTTGGAGCAAGGGTGCCTCATTGTACTGGATGAGAACCGCTCACGCATTCGACGTCTTCCTCTCACTCCTGACCTACTCTAGTTTGTTTGGCCACTCTTCACATCCTTCGTGCTGAATTGGATGTAGGGAAAGCATTCCGGAATGTGCGAATCCCAAATCCCATGCCGGCTCAGGACCCAGCCGCCTGAATCTTGCGCGGGTGGCGGGGCTTTGTAGGTGTTGAAACGGGAAAAATCCATGCGCCAGACATCGCCATTGCGCGGCGGCAGAGCGCGACCATCTGCCTTGGCCAGCCATTGCATGCCGCGCCAGGGAAAGGCCAGTTCGACCGTCCAGCCTTTATCTTCATCTTTGTCGTTGTTCACGGTGCCGTCCATGTGCACGGCCGTTTTTTTGCCAGGGAAATGCCAGTCAAAATTACCAAGGCGCCCGCCGCGCGGATGGGTTTTGAAATCCACGCCATTGAATGGCTTTAGCTTTTCGCGCGCAAATTCACGCGCTTTGGCGAATCCGCCTTTCTCATAAGCATCTTCCCAGATGAAGAAAACTTCGTAACTCGTGTTGAAGCCGTTAAGTTCGAATTCGTAATAGCTGTCGCGCCCGGCGATGAAGAACTCGACGTCGTTATCGTAGTAAATAGGAGAGTTGTTAGTCGTGAATTTCGCATGGAGGTGCGGTTCTTCGACGCGATAGGCTACGTAAAGATTCTGGTCGTCCCAAAGCAGTGATACGCGCGTGTCATGGAGCGCCGGTTTGCCTGTTAGAATATCAACGAAGCGTGAGGATTGAGGCGCGGCTTTCCATGACGCCTCGTCAAGCCGGCCATCCACTTTGATCCGGTCTTTCACGTGGTAAGCTGTGTAATGGACGATTTCGTTGTCAGGGCAAGGAAACTTCGAGCCGCTTGCGGTGTCTTGTGCTTGTGCGACCGAGACGAATAGGCACATCAAAGAACCAAACAGCGCGTAATTCAAAAAGCGTTGCAGCATGGGATGAATGATTTTGAGCAGAATAGAGGACCAGCTACTTTTTTTCCGGGACAGGTGCGGGCGGCGCTTCAAATTTGAAATCGAGCCGGGCCACAAACGCCAACTCCGGGTCGCCTCGCTCGGCCAGGGTTTGACAAAGCGTCAGCACCTTCGGCGTCGGTTTGGCCGTTGATTTTTTCCCGTTCACTTCGACAGCGAGTGGTTTTTTGAAATCCACTAGCCTGCTGTCGAGCAACACACTCACGGCAGGCACATTTGTGGTCGTTAGTGTTAAGGTGTTCTCCCGGCAAAGAGCGTCGATTTCCTGTTTTTTTCCCGGCGCGGGTGCGTGCAGCCAAAAAAAGTCATGCACGACCTTGTCGGTCATAAGCCAGGTGAGCTCTTCGGGCACGGGGTTCCGCCCGGCCGAATACATCTCTTTGATTTTATCGCGGTCTGGCAATCCCGTGTGGCCATTGTCTTTAATAAGCTGAAAACGCACTGGATAAATGTCGGTGCGTTCGCCGCGCAGTTTCTGGATTTGCTCGTTGAACTTCAGGTCACGGTCGTATCGGCCATAGGCGGTGTCCTTGTCACCGACCATGTAGGAAAAGATCGTGTTGCGCAGCGTTTTCCCGGTCGTCTCACCATCCGTTGGTGCGGACGCCGAAGCATGAATCGCGGCAAAGCGATACGGGATCTTTGGCCCAATAGCAAAAGCGCCGTAGCCGCCATGGGAATAGCCCATAATAAATACTTTGTTCGCATCCACATCGCCGAACAGCAAAAATTCCTTAATCAAATTTTCGATCAATGGATAAACGTAAACATCATAGAAGCCGTTCCACGTATCATTTGGCGCCCGCAAGGCGAGGTAAAGATAGCCGCCTTCTTCCGGGTGGTCTTTGTAGTACCGCTGCATGATTTGCCATTGGCTGTCGTTTACTTCCTTGGGCGCGCCACCGCCGCCGTGCATTGCGATAAAAAGCGGCCAGCCATTGTCAGGCTTCGTCCCGACCGTGCGCACGGTATAAGGACTGACATATTTGTC
>DASWRJ010000483.1:0-2265 GCA_036403255.1 Verrucomicrobiia bacterium | reverse complement strand
ACCAGCAATTGAATCTCGACCAGATCTTCGAAGCGCAAGGGCCGTTTGTAATCGCATTCGGCATGCACGCGCGGCCAGCCGAGGCGCGGATCGGTTTCGGCCATGACAACGGAAAATCCAAGGGAGCGATAAAAGCCATGCTCGGCCGTCTCCATGAAGCGGAAAAAATTCGAGAAGTGCATGATGCCGGCCATGTCGGTCTCGGAGAACTCCACCCGGCGGGTCGCTCTAAACTCGTATGCCATGGCGCGAAGCTAATGGGTTATTGAAGTTTTGGCCAAATCAAACTGGCGCGAGGCGCTGGCCCAGTCAGCTCGTTGCACTTTGCCAATTACTGAGAGGATTCTCTGCACCATGGCCTCCTGGCTGAACTCCTGAAAAACAGCTTCCCGCCCAGCTTTGCCCAATTTGCGAGCGCGTTCCTTATCGAACAACAGTTTTTCCAATTCGGCCGACAGCGACTCCGCCGAACCAGGATCACAAAGCAAGCCGCCACGGGTTGTCTCCACCAGCTCCGGAAAGGCCGCGTGCCTTGGTTGCACTACTGGAACGCCAGAAGCCAATGCTTCAATCACATAAAGCCCAAAAGCTTCCCCGTAAAGGGCTGGCACGGAAAAAACGGTCAAGCCCTTAAAAAACTGCAACTTTTGAGCCCGGCTCACATTGGGATGAAACTCGACTCCACTCAAAAGCCCATTCTGCACGAGCTTTTCCTGCAGGCTTTTCACGAAAATTTGATCAGATGGCCCGCAGCCGCCCCCAACGCGCAATTTTATGGAGTGGTCCGGAAATTTTTTGCGCAGCAGGATGTAAGCGTCGACCAAAGTATCGAGGCCCTTTTCACGACAGAGCCGCGCGAAGTAGCCGATTACCGGCACTCCAGCATCGCCGCTTTCCGGTGGTGCCTGGTATCCTTGCAAATTGATGCCGTTATAAACAACCGACACGCGCTCTGGAGCCAGTGAAAGCCGCCGGCTCATGAGTTCACCGAAATATCGACTCGGCGCAATGAAATGGTCAATTTCAGCCGCCCGTTCCGTCAATGTTTGCCAAACGCGATCTCGAAATTCCAAAGGCAGCCCATCCAAAAAGGAATCTTCCCCTTGGAGCATGCAGACCACGGGCGCTTTCAGTTCCTCGCGAATTTTGCGGGTCATGCCGGCGAGAAGCGCATTCGATAGGCAAACAACGTCAGGTTGCGGTTGGGTTCTCAACCAGGCAATCAATTCGTCCAATTCCCTGGCCTGATTTCCTTCTTCGCCACGAAGCATCGAGAGCGTCAGGTCACCCACATCTTCCGCCCGCGTCTTGGCTGCTTTGCCAGCGGCCCATTTGAGCAGCTTCGGAGAGGCGAGTAGATTGTGCAGCCAGTGCGGCGCATGCCTGAACAGCGGCGCTTTCTGTCCCAAATAGACATTGATCCCGCTGAAAAAAATGGGAGTGCCAGCGCTTTGGTCCTCCTCCTCCAGCGTCATGGGCAGGTAGAGCGGCACCATAACAGTGTTATGCCCGAGCTTGCGCAGGACAGAAACCATGGCGTTGTCCCGAAAACAATTACCGCAGTACATGCCGCCTGCTCCGGGTGTAATCTGGACAATATTCATGTAGCTCTAAATTCCTACTTCACGCTGCTCGTAGCAAGTTGAACCTTAGGCCTGGACGTAAGCGGCAGGCCCAGCTGCAATTCATTGGGAATAGGGACAAACTCCTCGATTGCCGCCCAGAGGCGCGAAAAATCCTTGTTAACGTCACCGCTCAAACAATCGGTAATATCACCCGCGAGATCTGAATATTTATCTGTCAAAAGGCGAAAGCTAAAATTTGGTTCGTAAAAGGCATAGACCAGTTTGCGCATGTTCTCGATGCCCTGGCGCAGGGAAGTCGCATACGCAGTAAAGCGATGCGGAGAAAAATCATGCGCCATGAGCGCTTCATCGACGGCATCGGCCGCCATGACACCGCTTTTCAGGGCCATCATCAACCCACTCGAGAAGACTGGATCCAGAAAGCAATAGGCGTCGCCAACCAGCAGCAAGCCTTCGCAACCACAATAGCGCGAGTGAAAGGAATATTCACTTGTGAGATAGTATGGGCCAAATTGTTTGCCACAGGCCAAGTGGTCCTTAATCCACAAGTTCTGCTCGAGCTCGCGCTTAAAA
This sequence comes from Verrucomicrobiia bacterium, assembly GCA_036403255.1. Taxonomy (GTDB): domain Bacteria; phylum Verrucomicrobiota; class Verrucomicrobiia; order Limisphaerales; family JAQGOV01; genus JAQGOV01. The sequence continues at coordinate 106 of DASWRJ010000483.1, read as the reverse complement.
ATTTGCTCGGCCTCTTTGACACCATCGCGCGAAAGATATTTGCCTTCAGCGACGACACCGACGCTGACGGTATCTGCATGCAACGGGATGTACCAGAACCATCCCT
>DASWRJ010000482.1:0-6522 GCA_036403255.1 Verrucomicrobiia bacterium | reverse complement strand
GCCGCATGAGGCCAAGTGTGTAATGTATTGGAGAGCAAGCGTGGACTTACCGCTGCCCGCCGGGCCAAGAATGAGGGTGGTGGTGCCACGATCCAATCCTCCGCCGAGGAGCGAGTCGAGTTCGGGCAAGCCACTGGAGACAGGCTCGTGGGGAAAGTCGCCGCGATGTTCAGCGGCAATCAGGCGCGGGAAAACCCGCAACCCGCCCGTGGCTATTTCATAGTCGTGAAAGCCTTCGCGAAACTTGACGCCGCGCAGCTTTAAGACCCGCAGACGCCGGCGGGATGCACCATAATCTGGAGAAAGCTGCTCCATCTCGACGACGCCATGCGTGAGGCTCAGGACGTGCGGATCGGTGCCAATGGCGCTGCCGCCCATTTTGTCGTCGAGGAGCAAGACGGTGCTGCCGAATCGGCTGAAGGCCTGTTTTAAAATCAAAAGCTGCCGGCGATAGCGCAGAGGATTTTCGGCAATCAAACGGAATTCAGAGAGTGAATCAAAGACCACTCGGGTTGGAGAAATTTTCGCGGCTTCGTCCAGGAGCAATTGACTGACTTTATTGAGTTCCATCTCGGCCGGATGAAAGACCGTGGTTTGCGCTTCCGGGCGCAGGAGAGATTCGATTGCCGACAATTCGAGGAGGGGAATACCTTCCAGAGACCAGCCATGGGAGTGAGCGACTTTGAGCAGTTCGCTTTTCATCTCGGACAGGGTGATATAAAAAACTTTTTCTCCGCGCCGGACACCCTCCAAAAGGAATTGCAAAGCAAGAGTCGTTTTGCCTGACCCAGGGTCTCCCTGAATCAGATAGAAGCAGTCTCGCGGGAGGCCGCCACCGAGAATTGTATCCAGACCTTCAATGCCACTGGGGCAACGGTCTGATTTCCCGGTGTCTTTTGGTTCGGCTTCGAGTATTTGGACATTCATAAATTCAAATTCAAGTCCGCAGAGACAAACGCCCGGAAAGAGGCAAGTAGGGGGCTTAGAGGGGCCCGAACAGGCTCGGGCAACACGGATGGACTTTCGAGCGCGCTTGGAAAGGCGAAGCGGAGAGCAGAGCGAATGGATGTTGGCATGGGACTAGGCAGCGGAATGGGCCGCTTGAGTGCACTGGGGCAAGGCAGTGAACCGATGCCAGTGGTGCAAAGTTTGCAGAAAAAGGAGCAATTCATCCAAGCGGGTCGGTTTAATGACGTAGCTGTTGGCGCACAAATCATAAGCACGCTGGACATCCAGTTGCCGGGTCGAAGCGCTAAGGACATGGACTGTCAGCCTGCTGCAACGATCGTCCTGGCGAATCCATTCCAGGACTTCGAAACCGTTGGCCCGAGGCAAGTTCAAGTCCAGCAGGAGTAAATCAGGAAATGAAAATGGCGCCCGCTCGATTGCTGCCGCCTCGGCCTTGAGGAAAGCCATGACCTCGAGCCCATCGAAGACAGGGTGCAGTAATATAGGCACGCCAGCTTTTTTCAAAGCTTGCTGCATGAGGAAAACGTCATCGGGATTGTCTTCCGCCAACAGTATCTTCAACTCAGAACGCATCCGGTCCATTGCATTAACTTTACCCTTGAAGTAAGGGGACAAGAAATTTTTAGGGGGGTAGAATATCAGATGGAAGGGAAAACGTCGTTTTGCACTGTGGGGTATTTACCCCGTTGCCATTTGGAAGGAGTGCGGCATTTGTGAGAGGCATTACAGGTTGTTGCCTGCTGACTTACATGGGCTTAGGCAGGTTGGAGCAAAGGAGGAAAAGCAGTTGCGGTAATTCGGAATATTAAAGTGGCCGAAATCGTGAAAAATTTCACAAACTTTTCTTGCGGAGCATCGCAAGGGGGGTTAATCATCAGTGACGGGCAAACAGTGATTCTAATGCAACGTCGGACTTAGTTTAAGTGCATTAATCCAGCTTTAATTTTGTTTGACGCTTTGCTCGGTTTCAGAAGAATCACCGCCCTTGGCGCCTCCGGGGTTATACGCCGTTCAAGGGCCAGCGCCAGATGGGCCGCCAAGCATGGCTCAGCGGGATTGAACTGATAAACGAATACTGAAATGGCAGCAATTTTCCCAAAGTGGACGAACCGTCTGCCGCTGATGATCATCGTCGGCGTGCTGCTGATCGGGGGGGCCGTGACTGCGGGAGTTTGGTATTACATAACGCCGAAGTATTCGCGTGTGGGCTATCAGCCCATTCAACCGGTGGGTTTTCCGCATTCCGTTCACGTGGATCAACTGGGGCTCGATTGCCGCTATTGCCATAGCACCGTGGAAAAATCGTGGTATTCGAACGTGCCCGCCAGCGGGACCTGCATGAATTGCCATAACCAGGTGCTGAAGGATGACGCGCGGTTGGCGCTGGTGAGGGACAGTGTGGCCACCGGCAAACCGATACCGTGGGTGCAAATTCATCATTTACCCGACTACGTGTATTTCAACCATTCGGTGCATGTGAATCGCGGCGTTAGTTGTGTTCATTGCCACGGCGAGATCAACAAGATGGATGAAGTTTATCACGCGAAGCCGTTCAGCATGACATTCTGCCTTGATTGTCATCGGAACCCCGCGCCAAACCTGCGTCCGGCGGACAAGATCACGGACCTGGCCTGGAACCCGCACGAGCATTTGCCGAAAGATTGGGGCAAAAACGCGCTGGCGGATTGGAAGGTAAATGCGTCGCAAAATTGCTCGGCTTGCCACAGATGAAAACGATTCCTCCACCATGTCCGGAACAGGAAAGCGGGATGCGCTATTGGCGGAGCATGGATGATTTGGCGGACAGTGCCGAGTTTCGCCAGTGGGTGGAGCGGGAATTTCCGGCGGGCGCCAGCGAGATGAAAGATCCGGTGTCGCGCCGGCATTTCGTGAAGATCATGTCGGCGTCGTTTTTGCTGGCTGGCATTGGACTTACGGGTTGTCGCAGGCCGGAAGACAAGATATTGCCTTTCGCGAAACAACCGGAGAATTACATCCATGGCGTGGCGCAATTCTTTGCCACGGCCATGCCGACGCGTGGCAGCGCGATTCCGCTGTTGGTAAGGTCCAACGAGGGCCGGCCGACCAAGATCGAAGGAAATCCAGACCATCCGATTCACCAAACGCCCAACAGCAAAGATTCGCGGTATCGACATGGCGGCACGGACACGTTTGCGCAAGCGAGCATTTTGAGCCTGTATGATCCGGATCGGGCGCAACGATTTGCCAGCAACGGGAACACGGCATCAAAGGAGTCCGTGCTGGATGCGCTGGCGAACATCTCGAAACAATTTGCGGCGAACCAGGGTGATGGGCTGGCGATTTTGCTGGAGCAGAGCAGCTCGCCGTCGCGCGCGCGCTTGGTGGCGGAGATCAGCCAGAAAATGCCGAAGGTTCGCTGGGTGCAATATGAGCCAGTGGATTTAGGCCGATCTGCGGCGGTGCTGAGCGATTTGACGGGGTCACCACTGACGCCGTACTACCGGCTGGACCAGGCGAAAGTGATATTGTCCCTCGACTGCGATTTTGTTGGGTCAGAGGAAGACACGTATCGGCATTGCCGGAATTTTGCCTGGGGCCGCCGGCTGACCAAGCCGGGCGATTCGATGAACCGGCTCTACTCGGTGGAAAGCATGATGACCCTGACGGGTTCAAATGCGGACCACCGCTTGCGCGTGCCTGGAAGCGCGATATTACCAGTGGGAGCAGCCATTGCGGCCCAGATCGCACCGGACAATGCCGCCATTTCCGCGCTCTCGAAGAAACTGCCGCTCCCGGCGGGTGTCGAGCCAAAATGGATTGCGGAATGCGCAAACGATTTGGCAGCTAACAAAGGTGCCTCAGCGGTATTGGCGGGTTATCGGCAGCCAGTGGCGTTGCACGTCGTGGCGCATTTGCTGAACACCGCGCTGGGTAATGTGGGCAAGACGGTGCAGTTTGTGCCAGGCCAGCGGGCATTTGGGTCGATCACGGAATTGGCTGCGGATTTGCAAGGTGGCCGGGTCAATACGTTGGTGATATTGGGCGGCAACCCAGTTTACAACGCGCCTGCCGATTTGAATTTCGCGGAGTTACTGAAGAATAAAACAGTCGTTCGGCTGGGCGCGTATGAAGATGAGACGTTTGCTTCAGCAACGCATCACATACCGCAGGCGCATTATTTGGAATCGTGGGGCGATGCGCGAACCGGCGACGGAACAATAGTGCCTGTGCAACCGCTGATCGCGCCGATCTTCGGCGGTTTGACAGATTTGGAAGTGCTGGCGCGCGTGGGTGGAATGGAACAGGTGCGGCCGCATGACATCGTGCGGGAGACATTCCATCGGGCCTCAGGCACTAATGTGTTTGAAGAAAAGTGGAAGAAGTTTTTGCATGACGGTTACCTCGAGGGAAGCGCGCAGCTTGTGAGCGCGCAAATCGCTCCGGAAAAAGCCGCGGCCGCATTGAACAATGCGAGTGCTTTGCCGGCGCCGAGTAAGGAGAGCCTCGAGATAGTATTCCATCGCGATTACAAGATGGACGATGGCCGCTTCAATAATAACGGCTGGTTGCAGGAGTTGCCGGATCCGATAACGAAGACGGTTTGGGATGGTGTGATCCTGATGAGCCGCAAAACGGCGCAAGCGTTTGGGCTGAAAAACAGCGGCATGGTGGAGTTGACGATCGACGGCCGCACGGTAAAAGGCCCGATCTGGATTACTCCCGGGCAGGCGGATTTTTCGCTGAGTGTTGCCTATGGTTATGGCCGGAAGAAAGGCGCCCAGGGCGGCACCGGCCGGGTAGGCGATGGCGTGGGACTTTACAACGCTTACCAGCTAAGAAGTTCAAAGGCCGATCACATTGCGGCGGGGGCAACACTGAAGCCTTCAGGGGAGAAATATAATGTCTATTGCACACAGGAACACGGTTCGATGGAGGGGCGTCCGATTGTCCGCGAAGCGAATTTACAGCAGTATGCCGAGCACCCGAAGTTCGCGAAGAACATGGACCTGGAGGCGCATGGTTCGTATTTGGTGAAGGTTGCGCCGACTGCAATCGAGGGGCAGGTGTATGGGACCAATCCGGTGCCCAAAATGATTTACGAGCATCCGTATCGCGGATACGAAGATCGCAAGGGGCAGTCCGGTGTCAAAATGGGCACGCGGGTACTGGAGAGCAACATTCATCAGTGGGGAATGTCGATCGACCTGACGACTTGCGTTGGTTGCAATGCGTGCGTGCTCGCCTGCCAAAGCGAAAACAATGTGCCGATCGTCGGCAAAGAGCAGGTGTATCGCAACCGCGAGATGCATTGGCTGCGCATCGACCGCTATTTCAGTGGGCCGGTGAACAAGGCCGCCAACGACCAGATTGATGATCCGCAAGTGGTGCAGCAACCGATGCTGTGCCAACATTGCGAGAATGCGCCGTGCGAAAGCGTGTGCCCGGTAAATGCAACGGTCCATGACGAGGAAGGGATTAACGTCATGGCGTACAATCGCTGCGTGGGCACGCGGTATTGCTCGAACAACTGCCCGTATAAGGTGCGGCGGTTCAATTTCTTCGATTACAACAAGCACCTGCTGACGAACCTCTACAAGTCGCCCCTTACGAGTACCTCTGGCGGCGAGTGGAACCTCACTAAATGGTTCAATGATCCCTACACGCACCACACTAAGCCGGAAGATGAATGGGAAATCTTAAAGCTGATAAAAAATCCGGATGTATCGGTGCGCGAGCGCGGGGTCATGGAGAAATGCACCTTCTGCATTCAGCGCATCGAGCAGGCCAAGATCGCCCAAAAAGTAAAAGCGGGCCAGAGCGGTAATGTGCGCGTGGCCGACGGCGCGGTGCGAACAGCTTGCCAGGAGGCTTGCCCGGCGGAAGCGATTCTCTTCGGTAATTTGCTGGACCCGGACAGCCGCGTCTCGCAGGCGAAGAGGCTGGATAGGGATTACACCGTGCTTGGCTTTTTGGACACGCGTCCACGGTTGACTTATCTGGCGCGTATTCGCAATCCGAACCCGAAGATGCCGGATTATTACGAGACACCACTGAGCCTGCAAGAATATGAGCAGACGCAGGGCAGCCCATTTGAAGCGCATCATGATGCAACCGAGGGAGCCACGCATGGCGCCGAGAAAGGAGCCCACTAATGGCTGAGCAAGTGATCAAGAGCATTCCGGCCATTCCGCACACACCGATGGAATTAGAACGCCTGCCGCTGGTTTCGAACCAGCGTTCGTTGGGCTGGATTTCGGATCAGGTTGCGGCGGTGATTGAAGGCAAGACCCCGAAGTGGTGGTGGGCGGCATTCGTGCCCTCGTGTTTGATTACCGTGGTCTGCTTCTCGATGATCGCCTACCTCATGTCCACGGGCGTGGGCGTGTGGGGGTTGATGATTCCAGTGGGTTGGGCGTGGGACATTACGAATTTCGTGTTTTGGATCGGCATCGGTCACGCAGGAACGCTCATCTCTGCGATTTTGTTTTTGCTTCGGCAACGCTGGCGCACTTCCATTAATCGCGCCGCGGAAGCGATGACGATTTTTGCAGTTATTTGCGCGGGTATATT
>DASWRJ010000481.1:0-3216 GCA_036403255.1 Verrucomicrobiia bacterium | reverse complement strand
GCTGCTGCTGGGCGCGAGCCATTTCATCCAGCAACTTTTCCAAGCCATTTTCCTGACCAACTGCACGCAACTCTCGGAGTATATTCGCACGGGCAAATTGGATTTCATGCTGCTGCTGCCTGTGAACACGCGCTTCATTTTATCTTTGCGCCAGGTTGATCTGGGCGGGTTCGTGAATGGGGCGTCGGCTGTGGCGGTCATAATTTATTCCCTGAACAAGCTTCATCTGACGCCGAGCTATGGCGCCATAATTGGTTTTGGTTTTCTGGCAATTACGGGAGTGCTTGTCCATTACTCGCTGATGTTTCTGCTGTCCAGCATCAGCTTTTGGACGGTGCGCGCGCAGGGAATTGTCTGGGGCTATTACAGTCTATTCAATATTGCCCGACTACCCGATTCGGCCTTCAGCGGATTGTTTCGCAAGGTGTTTACCTTTGCGCTGCCGATGCTTCTGGTCGCCAATGTTCCGGCCCGCTTGCTCGCCCAGAAGCTGAGCTCGCCCGGGCAAATGGCGCTATTGCTGGGAATGGCGGTAATTTGCTTTGTGGTGTCAGAATTGGGCTGGAAATTCTCCCTAAAGCATTACACCAGCGCGAGTTCGTGAAGAGAGACTTTTAGGCATTTGGGGGAAAGATGGGCCAATTTGGCTGAAAAATGCCGCCCTAAAAAAGAGAAAGGCCGGATTCCAATCCGGCCTCTTCACACAAGGCGCATGAGAACAAATGCACCTAACACGCCCACAGCTTACCCGATCCGCTGTCCCCCACCAGTCACCAATACTGGTGACAAGGGCAAATCATCTATGCTCGGTGATAAAGCACAGTTCCGGCCGCTTTCACGCGATTGACAGAGGGCCTGCTCCACCACAGCATCGGCTGCATGCCAAAACCTGTTCGCCTACTCGGCGTAATGTTCACTGCCGCTTTATTGCTACATTTGCAATCGCCGCTTCGGGCGGAGTGGATCAACGTGACGGGAAATCTGGCCGACATGCCGTCGGAGTGTGGCAACCTTTGTCTGCTTTCCGTTGTGCCCGGGCAGGACAGGATCATTGCGGGCATTGCGAAGCGCGGCTTGTGGCAGACGACCGACGGCGGGAGATCGTGGACCGAACTCGGACAAAGCGTCGGGTCGGACAAAATCGTAAACCGGCCCTCGCGGATTTTATACGATCCAAAAGTCGCAAACGTTTTTTGGGAGAGCGGCATTTACAATAGCTTCGGGGTGTATCGCACGGATGACGGCGGGCTGACGTTTCATCATCTCGGCAATATCAGACACAATGACGAAGTGGAAGTCAATTTGGGTGACCCACAGAGGCGGACGCTATTGGCGGGCGGGCACGAGCAATCGCGCACACTCTGGAAATCACTGGATAGGGGCCAATCCTGGACGAACATTGGAGCAATGCTGCCTGAAGGATCGAAGTTTTCCAGCAATCCGCTCTTGATTGATGCGAACACTTATTTGGTGAATGCATCGGGCTGGGGCAAAGGGACCGGTGGCGTTTACCGCACTACAAACGGCGGCGCGAGCTGGACGCAGGTGAGCACGCTGGAAGCGAATGGCGAAGCTCTGCGAGCGTCGGACGGATCGATCTACTGGATGCTCATGTACGATCGCGGTCTGCTGCGCAGCTCGGACAAAGGCGAGACCTGGAAACAAACGTGCGGATCCGGCGTAGTGCGCGGCTCTCGGTTAATTGAATTGCCCGACCAGAAGCTGGCTGCGCTCGGTGGAAAAGGCATCAAAATCTCTGCCGACCAGGGAGCGACGTGGACGCCTATTTTGGAGCCGACGCCGGGGAAACCAGCGGGGTTGGTCTATGCACCACAGCGTAAAGCATTTTTCATTTGGAATTGGGATTGTGGAAATAAAGTGCTCACGAATGCAATTTGGAGAAATGCTTGGTCAACTAGTGCTAAGGAGTAGGCCTCGACTGAACTGAGAAGCTGAGCGCTGGCAGAATAAATGAGAGGGAATCGAGGTTTGACCAGATTTGATAAGGCTGGTTTGTAGCTTTGACCAGGTTTGACTCCACTTTGACCAGGTTTGACGAGTTTAAGTTTAAAAGTTCCAGGTGTTCGGTTTTCAGGAGGAAGAAAGGGTTAAGAGGAGGATTAAGATTAGAGAAAAGGTGGATGGGGCACGGTTTTCGCGATTTGCTGGGGTTTTGAGGGATATGCATATGTTTGGAATATGCGTAAGTACCGTAAGTACGGTTAAAAGAGGGCAAAAAAGGCCTTTTGGCTTCTTTTTTGAAAGGCTATCCCTATAAAACGGAATGGGAAGAATTTGGCTAGTCATTAAATTGGGTTGCTGATCGGCTAAACGTGCCCTCCAGGAATGAAAACCGTTCTTTATTCCTTCATACTACTCGCCGCATGTGGCTTGGTTCTCAGCTTTGCGGCGCATTGCATGGCGCTTGCAGGAGTTTCCATTCCGGGCGGCGTTTGGGTTCTTCATGTCGGCATCTTCGTTGTCTGGATTCCGACCATTCTGGCTTCCCGACAAATGACTCGATACGCAAACCGCAAGGACTTCTGGAAGGTAGTACTGGCGGGGTGTCCAATTTGGATGCGCCGAGCTTTTTACGTCCTCTTTGTTTACGCTACTCTCAATTTCATCGTTTTCTTTGCCACCACCTTGCGGCAACCGAAACAACAGAAAGGGGACGCACCACCGTCAGTCATTCGCGGCTTTTCCGGCCACTGGATGGTTTTTTATAGTGCGGCGTTCGCCATCCTTTATTCGCGTATTCGAGCGCCACAACTTTACCGCGAGCATAAATGTCCGCAGGGCCACGCAGTCTCGCCCGCGGCTCGCTATTGCTCGGAATGTGGGTATGATTTTTCAAATGAAAGTGCAAAAGCCTAACTGAAGGCTGGAGACGCGAATCGTGAAGCCAGGCATTAAGATACTTTCGCAGACACCCGGAACTGGCCCAGAGCTGAAGAAGGGCGACCGAGTCCGGCTACGATACGACATTCAACTCAATCGCGGAGATTTCCTCGCGAAAGATTGTGATGAGATTCATACGATGGGCGACCGAGAGGCTGTAGCCGGTTTCAGATATGGGCTTGAAGGAATGCGTGCAGGCGGCACTCGACGCTTTAGGGCGAGCTCTCACCTATGTTATCGCGATGAAGGCGCGGGCGGAGTGCCGAAAAACGCAGCCCTGATTTTTGACATTAAGCATGTAGAAATTGTGGCTTG
>DASWRJ010000480.1:0-2633 GCA_036403255.1 Verrucomicrobiia bacterium | reverse complement strand
AAAAACTGATTAAGCCAAGGACTCCGAGCACAACCAGGCTTTCGATCCGCGTCAGACCTGCTTCACGCGCCCATTGAGATTTGATTTCCATTCGTGCCCCACTGATTAGGGATTTAGAAGGTGAACCGTGTCGATTCCTTTGGTTGCCATTTTTTGCAACTGCGCGTTCAATAAAGCGGGCGTGACTTGCAGCGTACTGCCATCAGCCAAGCCGATGTTGCCAACACTGTTGTGAAGCTTTGTGTCCCACCCAGCCTCTTTTACGAGCGATAAGACCAATGCGCCATTCGAAATCGTTCCGCCAGTGATGTTTCGATCACCGGTTATGATCGTGTCGGGATATCCGTCGTGACCCTCACGACATATAAAATAGCTTAGATTTGCGTTGCTGACCCTGCCGTAATCATTTGCTGCCTCGCGCTGCAAATCTGTTGGGCACCAAAGCGGCTTGGGATTTACCAACTCGTTAGAAATGGCTTGGTAGCTCGGCAATATATTACCCATGTCAGCCGCTTCCGCCGCGCCTCCTTTCGCGCCGGGTACGCGCCACGGAAACTCATCCCCGTGATCATTCGCAAACATTCGAAAGGCGAGGCCTATTTGTTTAAGATTGTTGACGCAGTGAATTCTTTTCGCCGGGACACCGTTAGGCGTTAGAGCTGGCAAAATTAGCACCAGCAAAGCCAGCGTGGCGATGACCATCACGCATTCAATCCAGGTCAAAGCTTTTTCACGGGCGGAATTGGTTTTGATTTTCACGTTTCACCCCACAGGCTGGATCCCTCTCGGATCATTCCAGAGCGGCATCATGCACTTTAAATATGAGCATCTGCAATGCCATCGGGTGTTCCGCAGGATAAAGCTCAATGTTTCAGCGCGCAATGAGCTTTCCCCACGCGTCCATAATGAAAACCACTCCTTCAACCATTTATCAAATTCAGTTTTCAAATTGGAAAGTTGATTTATTAGCCCGAATGTCATAATTATTTGGCATGAGCACAGTTTCTGAAATTGAGGCTTGCCTTGGAAGTCTATCAGATGAGGATTTAATTCGATTGGATCGGGCCGTGCGGCAAATTTATCGGCAACGTCACGATCAACTAATTTATGATGATTCCTACGGACGTTATTCTGAATCCGATATAACAGCGTCTGCCGAAACTGCATTTCTGGAGTACGACCGAGAGGAGGCGGAACGTGCCAAGCGCGAGAAGAGGTGAAGTTTGGCTGGTTGATCTAGGCATTGTCGCCAAGGTTCGTCCGGTACTAATCCTGAGTACCTCTTTCACAGATGAAGAACGGGCACTCTACTTGATCGTCCCTCACACAACTGCTCTCCGAGGTGGAAGATTCGAAGTTATTTTGAAAGTTCCCGGCCTGGATGAAGGTGCCTTTGATGTTCAAGGAATGCGACCGATTGCCCCGCCAGCACTTCTAAGAAAGCTAAGCCAGCTGTCTCCTCTACAGCTCAAAGAGGTAGAGCGGGCAGTCAAAAGATGGCTGGAGATTTCTTAAAAAGCCCACGATCGCTCCCATCAAGCAAAAGCCTGCTCCGCCCTACTTCATCCTGTCAAAATTCTTCTTCAGAATTTCCCAGTCTTTCAAGCCCTTTAATTTTTCCATGGACCCTTTGTTGATCTCTGCTTCCTTGGCGTTCTTGGTGGGCTTATTCACTTTGTAGAAGACGCCGAACAGTCCCGGGAACGGCTGGTCAGCGAGCTTGTAAGCGGCCATCTCGTCGGTCACGTCATGATCCGCGGGCACCAAATTAAACGCCCCACCCTTGCGCGGATTCGAAGCGTCAAAGGCCCCTTCATAAAACTCCACGCATTCGCTCAGGCACTCGATGAAGCTGAAACCGTCGTGGTCCATGGCCGCTTCCATCATTTGCAGCACATGATTTGGGTTCGTATGCGTCGTGCGCGCCACAAAGCTCGCTCCAGCCGCGATCGCCTGCTTCATCGGGTTGATGGGATAATCCACCGCGCCCCAGGTGTCCGTCTTGCTCTTGAAGCCCAGCGGCGAGGTCGGTGAAGTTTGCTTCTTCGTCAAGCCATAGACCCAGTTATCCATGACCAGGTAGGTGAGCTTAATATTTTTGCGCGCGGTATGGTTGAAGTGATTGCCGCCGATGGAAAACGCGTCGCCATCACCGCCGAACACAAACACATGCAGGTCGGGCCGGCTCAGCGAGATGCCGCTGGCAAACGGCAGCGCGCGCCCATGAATATAATGCGCCCCATGCGCCTGCACGAAATACGGAAAACGGCTCGAGCAGCCAATCCCCGCCACGGTCGTAATCTTCTCGTGCCACAGCTTGCGTTTTTCAATCAGCTTAAAATACAGCGCGAGCACCGAGAAATCGCCGCAGCCCGGGCACCAGGTCGGATGATCGGCGGCGATCTCCTTTTTGGTTAGGCCTTTGCGCTCCTCTGGCAGAGCCGGCAGAGTCGGTACGCTGGTGATGCGGACGGGAATTTCAGAAATTGTCGTCGAACTACTCATATTTATTTTTCAGTAAATTTATTCAGGGCTCATTACATTTTGCGCAGTGCTTCTGAAACATTCCCGCGAGCGCGGTCCAGAATGTCGCGAACTTTCCAGGTCAGGCCATCCACTTTATTTATGCCGCG
>DASWRJ010000479.1:0-3006 GCA_036403255.1 Verrucomicrobiia bacterium | reverse complement strand
TGGATGGCCGGCATTGGAAATTGGCGGGTTCAGCCAACATAAACATTGAAGAAAAGGCGCTCATCGGGATAGCTGTGACGAGTCATAGCAGCTTCGCTCTCGCCACGGCGCTGGTTGATGATGTGTTCCTCACGGAAAATGGTTTGCAGGGGGAATATTTCAACGACGAGGAATTTCAAGACCTGAAGCTCACGCGTATCGATCCGAATATCAACTTCTGGTGGGGCCTGGATTCACCTGATCCATTGATTCATCCCGATCATTTTTCCATTCGTTGGACAGGGCAAATTGAGCCCAAGGCTACCGGCTACTACACATTCATTTACGATGCGGATGACTCGGCTGAACTCTGGGTGGATGGCGAGAAACAACCGCATTATCCATACAAAAAGGACACCGGGCGCAAGCTGCCCAACATCCTGCTGGCGACGGGAAGACGTTACGATTTGAAGATGGAATATCGCGAGGGGATTGGCCCTGCTTCCGTGCGGCTCGGTTGGGCGCATGCAAACACCCGTGAGCCGCTGCCAAACCAGGCGTTATTTTGCACGAAAGCAGTTGTGGGTTCCGGGGACCGGGAGACCAATGCGCCACCCAATAATCGATCATTGTTCGCCTCCAAAGGGCTGCTCCTGCGGACGGGATCATTCATTGTGGGGAGCATTAAGTCAGTGAGCGAAAATGCAGTCAAATTCTCCTACCGCGGAGAAAAAGAAATCTCGGTCGCACCTCCAAATATTGCGCGCATCTTTCTGCGCGTGCCCCCGCGAATGCCCGGCCCGGACAGCACTGTAGGACGCACAGGCGTGATGCTGGCAAATGGCGATTTTTTTGAAGGTGCCATCCGGGCGCTTCGTGGCGGAGATATCCAGCTCAGTTCGGTTTTGTTTGGTCTGAAACGCTTATGGCTGGGGGAACTGGCCATGATTGCTTTCAACAACGCGCCGGCCGTAGCGCCGCCGTGGGAAGTGCGATTGCTGGACGGCTCCATGATTCGGACGAGCAGTATTGTGGTCGAGGGCGAGGATTTGATTCTGGACGAACCGTTGCTTGGAAAATTTCGAGTTTCACAAAGTGCATTAATGGAGATCAGAAACAAGGAACGTCTGATTTCGGACTCGCACTTGTCTCCCTGATCCCATGCCCGCCGAGATGAAACTTCGGTTCATGCGCGAGGCTATCCTTATTGCACGCGAAAAGATGCAAGCCGGGCAGGGCGGACCGTTTGGGGCGGTGATTGTGCGCGAAGGGAAAGTTATCAGCCGCGGCTGGAACCAGGTCACCTCCGCCAATGACCCGACAGCCCACGCGGAAATCGTAGCCATACGGCAAGCATGCCTGGAGCTAAAGACCTTTGCCCTCAAAGGCTGTGAAATTTATTGCAGTTGCGAGCCCTGCCCGATGTGCCTGAGCGCCATTTATTGGGCGCGGCTTGGCCGAATTTATTTTGCTGGAACCGAGACTGACGCGGCGGAAGCCGGCTTTGATGATGCCTTCCTCTACCGTGAAATGTTCGAGCCGCTTGACCGGAGAAAGATTGCTTCCGAACAGTTGCTCCGACACGAGGTGCTTCCGGTTTTCCAGGACTGGAAAGCAAAAGCCGACAAAATCCGGTATTGAGCGCTGGATCGTTTACGGCTTTGCCGAAATCTCGAGCATGCGCTCGATGGGCAAGCGCGCGCGGGCGATGATTTCTGGGCTGAGCTCGACTTGGGGTGAGCGATTGAGCATGCAATCGTGGAGCTTTTCGAGAGTGTTCATCTTCATGAAGCGGCACTCATTGCACCGGCAGTTATCGGTTGGCGCGGGAATAAAGATTTTGCCCGGACATTCTTTTTTTAACCGGTGCAGCATCCCCGCCTCAGTGGCGATGATGATCTCCCTGGCCGGACTTTGTTTGCAATAGCTCACCATTTTTTCGGTCGAGCAGATTTCGTCCGCCAGCATGCGCACTGCGCGCGTGCATTCAGGATGTGCGACGACCGGTGCTCCAGGATACTGCTGGCGAATACGCATGATGCTGGCGTGCGTAAATTCGACGTGAGCGTAACAGCTACCGCGCCACAAAGTCATTTTGCGGCCAGTTTGTTCCATGACCCAGGCGCCAAGGTTTTCGTCCGGCACGAAAAGCAAGTCGCGCTCTTTAGGGGCGGCATTCACAATTTTAACGGCGTTGCCGCTCGTGCAAATAACATCGCTCAGCGCTTTAACTTCAGCGCTGCAGTTGATGTAAGTAACGGTGTAGAAGTTGGGGTTGGTGTCCTGCAGCGCTTTCAACTTTGGGGCTGGGCAGCTTTCCTCCAGGGAACAACCTGCGTCGGCATCTGGCAAAACGACAAGCTTTCCGGGATTCAAAATCTTGGCGGTTTCAGCCATAAAATGAACCCCGCAAAATACAATGACTTCGGCTTTTGTCTTGGCAGCTTGCTGGGAAAGACCAAGGGAATCACCCACAAAATCGGCTACATCCTGGATTTCTGGGACCTGGTAATTATGAGCTAAAATGATGGCATTCAGCGCGCGCTTGAGTTGCAGGATTTCTCGCGAGAGAGCATCCAGCCTGGCCGGCGGTATGGCCGGGCGCACGCCTGGCTTTTCATGCCCGCGAGGCTGGATTTCGGTCAAATCGATCATTAGCTAAAAGCTACTCGTGCGAGTCGGGAGCGTCAATTGCCGTGGCAGGGGCGCGCTGAGGTTCCTCCGTGCCTTTCCCAGCCAGGCTGCCACTTGGGTGGAGACGGCGAGTGCGGGCGATGAATAAAAAGCAAACTCCCGGGCCAAAGGCCATCAACATGACCGCCAGCCCGGTTGTGAGCCCCCAAAAAGTTCCGAACGGAGCGCAACACTCATCACGCGAGCGAGTAATAATGTGGCTGGGCACCGCGACGAGCAGTTCCAAAATGCTGCCGCGGATAATCCAGCGCCGGCTGCGCTCGAGTAGAGCCGCGCCCGCACTTTGCCTGGTGCAAGCGTAGAAAATAGCCGCCCAAATTGACCAGCATGTAA
>DASWRJ010000478.1:0-2951 GCA_036403255.1 Verrucomicrobiia bacterium | reverse complement strand
CGAGGAGGCGCTGCAAGTCATCACGGCGTTGGTTCGCGTTTTCATCGCGAATGGCAATCGAGAAGATCGAAAGAAAGCGCGCCTCAAACACCTCTTGGAAAATTGGTCGCTTGAAAAATATTTGAACGAGACAGAGAAGTTGCTTGGTTACTTGCTGCCGCGTGCACCCGCTGGATTGCCAGAGCGGCCACGGCCCGAGCAGGCTGTGCCGCACTCGCATGTGGGCGTGTTTCCGCAAAAGCAGGCGGGCCTGAATTACATCGGCGCGGCTGTTCCAGTTGGGCAAATCACGCCGAAGCAAATGATTCGACTGGCTGAAATCGCGGACCTGTACGGCTCGGGTGAGGTGCGCCTGACCGTTTGGCAAAATTTTATCATTCCGAATGTGGCGGACGCGTATGTGGAGACCGTGAAAAAGGCGCTCCTGAAAATGGGCTTCGACTGGCGTCAGTCGCATTTGAAGAGTGGCTTTGTGGCCTGCACTGGCAATTCCTACTGCAAATTTGCCAGTTCCAACACCAAAGCGCACGCGCTGGAATTGATGAATTGGTTGGACAAAAAATTTAAGCTGGAGCAGCCACTCAATGTGCACCTCACCGGCTGTGCCAATTCCTGCGCCCAGCATTACATGGGCGATATTGGTCTGCTTGGCACAAAGGTGAAAGTGTCCGGCGAGACGTTCGAAGGTTACCACGTGTTTGTGGGTGGAGGTTTTGGAGACAGGCAGGCGGTCGGACGGCAGGTTTTTCAAAGTGTTAGCATCAACAGCTTGAAATCAGTGATGGAAAGCATTTTGCGCGGCTGGCTCAAGCATCGCGAACCTGGCGAAAATTTTCAGTGCTTTACCAAACGGCATGAGCTGGGGCGCTTGCAGGAGATTTTTTCGGAGGAATGAAATCCGAGTCGAAAGTAAACAAACCCGCGACGGAGCGGTCACGAGCGGGGCAGGCGGGTTTTGCCGAAAACGCCCCTGGCTTGGATGATCTCTTGGACTCGCGCACTTTGATCGACACATTCCTCGCGGAGCAGCGCGACCTCACGGCAGTCGAGGAATTTTCGCGCGCGCATGATTCAGAAGCTTTGGCGCACGGGCGCTACCAGCATTTGCTTCCGCTCTCGAAGCCGCGTCCAGGCGAGCAATACGCATTCGAAGTCGATCTGGATCAATGTTCCGGCTGCAAAGGTTGCGTTACGGCGTGCCATTCACTGAATGGACTCGACGATGGGGAAACCTGGCGTGAAACGGGAACGCTGCTCGGCGAAGCCCTTGTGCCGCATGCGAATGGTGGAAATCGCGTCGTCCCATTACAGCAAACCGTCACTACTGCTTGTCATCACTGTGTGGAGCCGGCTTGTCTGCTGGGTTGTCCGGTGCTGGCCTACGACAAAGATCCCATCACTGGAATTGTCCGGCATTTGGATGATCAGTGCATCGGCTGCAGTTATTGCATATTGAAATGTCCCTACGAGGTGCCAAAATATTCGGCCACACGCGGCATTGTTCGCAAGTGCGATATGTGCCAGGACCGGCTCGCCGTTGGCGAAGCTCCGGCCTGTGTGCAAGCCTGCCCTAATGAAGCCATACAAATTACGCTGGTGCAGAAAGAGCAGGTGAAGGTATTTTTTGGAACGAGCGGTTGCGACCCAAAAAGTCCCCTTTCATGGCTGCCTGATTCTCCGGCTGCAGATTATACGCTGCCTTCGACGATTTATCGATCGACGCGTCCCCAAGCTGAGATGCGAGCAGCCGATCACGAGCGACTCAGGCCACAACCGGCCCATTGGCCGCTTATTTTCATGCTGCTGCTGACCCAGGCGGGAATCGGGGCTTTGTGCCTGAGACCATTTGCAAAGCCGACGTGGCCAAGCGCCGTTTTGAATTTCGGCTTCGTGGCCGCCGGCCTGGCGTTTAGTGTGCTGCACCTCGGCCAACCTAAAAAAGCCTGGCGTGCCTGGCTCGGTTGGCGGACTTCCTGGTTGAGCCGCGAAGCGATTGTCCTGAACTTGCTCGGTGCGGGCATGCTTCTGATGCTGGTATTTCGAGAGTCCAACTTTCTGGCGATGATCATTGCTGCCACCGGATTCGTCGCGGTCTTTTGCCAAGCGATGGTTTATGCCGACACGCGACGTCAATTTTGGGCCCTGCGCCGGACTGCGCCGCGATTTTTTGGATCGGCAGCCGTGTTAGGTCTGGCCATGGTCTTTGTTTTAAGTGCAACTCCTTTGCTGGCCGTTGCACTTATGGCCGTAACTCTCCTGAAGCTTTCCAGCGAAGCGACAGTGCTGAAGTATGTCCACGATGAGCGGTGGCAATATGGCCAACTGCGCCGAACTGCTCTGCTCCAGACTAACAATCTGCGCCCTATTTTGGGACTGCGCCTGCTATTTGGCCTGGTCGGCGGCGTGTTCCTGCCCTTTGCGGCAATGCAATCGGCCTCTGCAGGGATGAGTCTTACCGCAGCCGTGTGTTGCTTTCTCGGCGAGTTGGCGGAGCGGTATCTCTTCTTCACTTCTGTTGCCCCTGACAAAATCCCCGGAACAGTGGAATCATGAGCCTTACTGCTCGGGCCAACACCATCCTTCGCCAATGGACCGGTCCGCTCTCGGCGGACCTGGTACGCGCGCCCGGAAAATTCGGCCTCGGCCAGGTACCCGCGCGACTCGCGCCTGAATCCACGGCCAAAATGATCTGCGGTTTCTGCTCGACCGGCTGCGGATTGACGGCCCATTTGCAAGCCGGCCAGGCAGTCAACCTCACGCCGGATCCCGACTATCCAGTAAACTTGGGCATGGCTTGCCCCAAAGGCTGGGAAGCCCTCACGCCGTTGACCGCGCCCGATCGCGCCACGACGCCATTCCTGCGCGATCTGGTCACGCGCAAATTTGCTTCATGCGATTGGGATCACGCGCTGCAAGTCTTCACGCTCAAATTCAAGGCGCTGCTCGATCAG
>DASWRJ010000477.1:0-4861 GCA_036403255.1 Verrucomicrobiia bacterium | reverse complement strand
AGCAGATTTGGCCAGCTTTGGAAGAGCGGAAGATTCTCCTCGCCACAGAAAATGGAATTTCCGAAGCTATACGCAAATTGGCAGCGAAAAATCTGTCAGACTGCATGAAAGCAAAAATCATCGTCACACCAAAGAAAGCGGTTCTGGATCCGCAGGGAAAAACCGTGCAAAACGCGCTCGAGCACATGGGCTACCGTGGTATCGGCGCGGTGCATGTCGGCAAATACCTGGAAATCGAACTTTCCGGGACGGACTCAGCAGTCTGGCGTAAACAGATCGATGATGCCTGCCATAAGATTCTGAGTAATCCGGTGATCGAAGATTACCGTTTCGAAATTGTGGATTAATGCGCTTTGCCGTTGCGCCAAATACAACGTGCAGTGCCTTGCAGATAAGCTAACGTATCTCCTATGAATTTTGCGGTCTTGCAATTCCCTGGCTCAAATTGCGACCAGGATTGTGTCCATGTCCTAAAAAATGTTTGTGGCCATTCCGCCCGGCTCCTCTGGCACAAAGATACAAGTCTTGGCTCAGCCAACGCGGTGTTCATTCCAGGCGGGTTCAGCTACGGCGATTATCTGCGGACAGGCGCCATCGCGCGATTCAGCCCGGTGATGCAGGCCGTGCAGCAGTTTGCGGCCAATGGCGGACCAGTGCTCGGCATCTGCAACGGTTTTCAAATTCTGTGCGAAGCCGGCTTGCTTCCTGGCGCGCTCGTCCGCAATCGCTCACTGCAATTCCGCTGCGAAAATGTCTTTTTGAAGACGCTGAGCCGCAACTCGCCTTTCACCAATCTTGTCCCGGAAGAAAAATTTTTGCGCATTCCCATTGCTCACGGCGAGGGCTGCTATTTCGCGGATACGCAGACAATTGCTGAGTTGAAGGAGCGCGATCAAGTTCTTTGGCAATACTGCGATGCAAACGGGCAAATCACCGATAACGCCAACCCGAATGGCTCAGTCGAAAATATCGCCGGTATTTGCAATCCCGCCCGTAATGTGGCGGGCCTCATGCCCCACCCGGAACGGGCGAGTGAAATGATTTTGGGTTGTGATGACGGGCTGTTGATTTTCAAAAGCTTGCTCCATTGGTTGCAAACTCGTGCCACCACAAGTTCCCCTGCTCAGGTGGCCCTGGCTGCTTCGTGATGCAGCTCTGCCTTGCGCGGTCAAAAGCAGTGGCTCACGCCACCACCTGGATGCGTCCTTCACGATGATCTTTGAGCAGTTGCACGTCTGCATCCACCATCAATTTGACCAACTCTTCAAATTTCATCTTGGGTGCCCAATTCAATTTCTTTTTGGCCTTTGAAGCGTCACCAATGAGGATGTCCACTTCTGTCGGTCGATAGTAAGCGGGATCGATTTCGACGTGCTTTTGCCAATCCAGCCCGACGTGCCCAAACGCATGCTCGAGGAACTCGCGCACGCTGTGCGTTTCCCCAGTGGCGATCACGTAATCATCCGGCTTTTCCTGTTGCAGCATGAGCCACATGGCTTCGACAAATTCTTTCGCATAGCCCCAATCGCGTTTTGAATCCAAATTTCCGAGGAATATTTTGTCCTGCAATCCGGCTTTGATTTGCGCGACTGCGCGCGTGATTTTGCGCGTAACAAACGTCGCTCCGCGCCTCGGCGATTCGTGGTTAAATAAAATTCCATTGCTGGCGTGCAAGCCATACGACTCGCGATAGTTCACCGTGATCCAATAAGCAAAAACCTTGGCGCAACCGTACGGACTTCGCGGGTAAAATGGCGTTTCCTCATGCTGCGGAATGTCTCGGACCTTCCCATACATTTCGCTGGAGGACGCCTGATAAAAGCGAGGCTTCATGCCCGAATCGCGGATCGCTTCCAGCAAACGAATGGTTCCGGTTGCAGTCACATCGACTGTGTACTCCGGACTATCGAAGCTCACGCGCACATGACTTTGCGCGGCCAGATTATAAATCTCCTCGGGCTGAATGCGGCCGATCAATCGAGCGAGCGCGCTGGCGTCCGCCATGTCGCCATAATGCAGCTTCAAGGCCGTTTTGCTGAGATGCGGATCGGAATAAATGTGGTCGAGGCGTTGCGTCGTAAAAACGCTGGCACGGCGAATAATGCCATGCACCTCATAACCTTTGCTCAAGAGCAACTCCGCCAGATATGATCCATCTTGCCCGGTAATCCCTGTAATCAGCGCTTTTTTTCCCATTTGCGATCCAATAATTTTTTCCAGTTTCCAAGAAGTAAAGCAAAGCGCAAGCCAAAGCGATGCTTTGATGAGGGACCTTCTGGCCAGAGGGGCGGCTATCGAGGTGAACCGTTTTAGCTCCAGCGCCAAAAAACCTTCAGTCTTGACATGAGTATCACACCAAAGGCATAACCCATTTCGTGACACCTGCGGGAAATTCATGGGAAACATCACAGCTAACAAACAGGAGAAACTATGACTGATGGTGATATGCAATCTGGCACGCCGTCCCCGGCCTCAACCCCACCACCGGCAAGTGAAGGAAAAGACTGGCTGGTCACATTGCTGCTGGCAATTTTTTTGGGTGGGCTCGGAGTGGATCGGTTTTATACGGGATATATCGGCCTTGGGATTCTTAAGCTTATTACATTGGGTGGGTGCGGAATCTGGGCTCTGATCGATATTATTCTCATTGCGGTTGGAAAATACAAAGATGCCAATGGCAATCCATTGGTGAAAAAATAATCTCAAAGAAGCTCGTTCTGACTGAAATGCGCTGCGCGGCTTCGCTCGATTGGAGATCGAGTCAGTGCGCTTTAGCCACTCGCAGTGGGACCGGATCGCACGTTTGGAGCAAATTTCCTTTGCTCAATTCGTAGATGCGCAGCTTTCCATCAAAGCCGCCCGTGGCGATCTGATTGGTTTGCGAGTTGAAAGCCACTGCGTAAATCGAGCCCTCCTGACCTTTTAATGTGACCAATTTCTTCCCGTCCCTGGCATTAAAAACTTTTACCTCGCTGCCCGCGCCACCAACGGCAACTAAAGTTCCATCCGCGCTGCATGCCACCGCGTGAACCGGTCCAGGCAAACGCTCCACTTCCTTCACAAAATTCGGATCACCGCCTCCGGCACGATCCGCTCGTTCCGCTATCTTAAATATCCTGCTGGCACCCTGGTCGGTGCCGCAAATCACCAGATTAGTCGACGGGAAGCGCGCCATGCAAAGCAGCGGCTCGGATTCACGATTGATTTCGTCAACCAATTGGCCGCTCACCGCGTCAATCAATTTCATGGATTTATCCCGGCTGGCGGTAACCAGGCGCTTGCCGTCCAGCGTGAATGCCGTGCCAAAAACCCAGTCGCTGTGGTTATCAAATTTCAGCAACTCCTTTCCGTCTTTCACCTGAAGCACGCGCGCGGTGCGATCGGAACACCCCACCGCAATGCGCTCGCCATCCGGCGACCACGAGAGTCCAAAAATCGAATCGGTGCCGACTTTGATCGAGCGCACCTGCTCGTGTTTTGCTTCATCAGAATCCACCCGCCAAATTTGCACTTCACCAAACAAGCTCGGCATGCTCCCCGCGACGGCCAAAAATTTGCCGTCTGGCGAAAAGACCAGCGATTCGATCCGCGCTGACTCGCCGAGCAAACGGTCAATCAATTTTGAACCGTCACCAGAATGCAGAAGCACCTCGTGAAATCCCGAGACAGCCAGGGTTTTTCCGTCCGATGAGTAAGCCAGGGCCGTAATGGCAGGTAATGAATTGTAGGTAGGCGGCTGGGCGGGTTTGTGCGACAGATTCGCGGGAGGAGAATCGTCCTTTGCGCCCTGCTTGATCCATCGTTCAATGAGCGTTACCTCCTCTGGCCGCAAAGGATCACCATCCTTCGGCATGGCCGGCTCAGCGCCGCTTATTTCTTCGAGCAAGCGGCTGGCCTTGGGCGAACCTGCCTTAAGAATTGCGCCATGCTTTCCGCCTTTCATGGCTGCGCTCCAACTTGTGAGGTCCAACTCCGCCTTGAGCTTTCCCGGATAATGGCACCCAATGCAATTGTGCCTGAAGATTGGATAAATCTCGCGCGAGTAGCTTACTGTCTTCTCGGCATGGGCGCGAAAGCTTCCAAATAATACGAACAGCGCCAGCAAAAAAAAGGATGACTTAAACTTCATGCGCTCCAATCCGACGAGCCACTCCGGCGCTCCATTCACTACATGCTTGGATTACTGCCCGCTCCATTGTGGCAACGCCACTGAGCAAGTCACCACCGCTCCGTGGCGGCCATTGGCCTTTACTTGCAAATTCCCGGAGATCAGGTTGGCCCGGTACTGCAGAATCAGAAGGCCCACGCCGCTATTTTGCACGTCCATATCGGGAAACGGCAAGCCATTGCTCTTGATTTGCATGACAAACATTTGGTTCTGCCGTTGTAATTTGATGCCTATCTTTTTGGCCTGACCGTGTTTAATCGCGTTTGCCACGGCCTCCTGGGAAATTCGGTATAAATGGCTCCTCACCGATTGCTCAAATTCCGGCAGATCGGGATCCGCGGTCAACCGGCACTCCACAGCATGCGCTGTGCGCACCACGCGCACCAGCGATTCAATCTGCTCCAGCAGATTTCCGCCAATCGGCTCCTGTTCGGTAAGACGGCGGCTCGGGTCTTGCGAATCCTGCATTAAATCCTGAATGAGGGTATCGATTTTTTCGGCATCAGCCGCTTCAAGCAGCTTTTGCCGCTCGAGTTTCATGCGCAAAGCGCGGATCATAAGCGCCATGCCCGCGAGTTTCTGCCCCACGTAATCATGGCCCTCCACTGTTTTGCGGTAGCGCTGCTGTTCGGTAATAACCAGCAACCGCTCTTCTAATTGTTTACGCTCGACCATTGACCTGTTGAGTTCATC
>DASWRJ010000476.1:0-8305 GCA_036403255.1 Verrucomicrobiia bacterium | reverse complement strand
CAGCGGCTCTGTGGAGCGCACAGTGGACATGATCGTCTCACACATTGCGGATCGCTCGATCTATGTCGCGGCCAAAAGGAACGACATAGCGCTGGTTTGATTAGCCCAGGATGCGGCTGCCCTGGGAAAGGAAGATTCCTTTGAAATTCATTTCAAGCGCTTGCGGGTTGCTGGCCTTTTGCATCGCTTCTTCCTTGCTGATCCGGCCCTGCTGCACCAAATCAAAGAGCGCTTTGTTGAAGTCCTGCATGCCGTCATCGTGACCTGTTTCAATGGCCGCGGCCAATTTCTCGATGCGGTTTTCCTCGATCATCTTTCGCACAACTGGCGTATTTAACATGATTTCGCAAGCTGGTGTCATTCCACCATCAGATGTTCGGCACATGCGCTGACACACAACAGCTTTCAAAGTGGAAGCGAGTTGGCGGCGAACTTGATCCCGGTCGTCGGCTTTGAAGAAGTCCAGAATACGTGTAATCGATTGTGAGGAATTGGTGGTATGAACGGTGGAGAAGACAAGATTTCCAGTATCAGCGGCGCTCATAGCGGCCGCCATCGTGGTCGCATCTCGCATTTCCCCGATCATTAAAACATCTGGATCCTGCCGCAGCGCGCTTTTGAGGCCCCGTGTGAACGATTGCGTATCCAACCCGACTTCGCGTTGCTCGACCCGTGATTGATTATCTTCAAAGACATATTCGATCGGGTCTTCGAGAGTGACGATGTGCTTGCGGTAATTGGCATTGATATGCTCAATCATCGCGCCCAAGGTCGTCGATTTACCTGAGCCCGTTGTGCCCGCCAGCAGGACGATCCCGCGCGGCGCTTCAGCAACTTGCTTCAGCACATCTGGCAAACCGAGAGCATGGAAATCGGGGACCACATGCTTGACATAGCGCATCACGATCGCCATCTCCCCGCGTTGTTGGAAAACATTTGTGCGGAAGCGGCCGATACCATCTACTTTGTAGGAGAAGTCCGTCTCGCGCTCCACGTCGAAGGTAGGTTTCTGGTGCGGCGGAACGATGTGATTAATCACGCTATCCATCCATTCAACGGTTGGATACGGCGCCTCGATGGCGGTAAGTTGCCGGCTGATGCGAAATACGACGGGCCCACCGACTTTGAAATGGATATCAGAAGCGCCAGCTTCAGTGGCGGCTTTTAAAATCTTATAGAAAAGGTCCATGCCTGCGATTTTAACAGGCAAGTAAATTTCAGGCTAGTCCGGAATAGGCCAGAGCGCTTAAACGGGTCTGCGCAGCGCGCGTAAGATTTGTGAAGAGCATGGAAACAATATACCCGGAATGGCGATTGCCATTGCAGGCAACGACTACCCCGGTGCAGTTGAGTTTCCTTGCGTCCAATTGGGTTTCCAGCATCACCGTCATCTCGGTCCAGGCTGCAATTTCGACCTCGCTGCGGAATTCAATGCCGTTTTTGCGAATGCGAAACGCGCCGGCAGGCAAAGTAAGGCGGGTGGCCTGTGACTGAACAATCAGAGGTTGAAAGACGTCAATGTTCGTTAATTTTCGCGCGCTCATAAATTCAGGCGCAATATAGCACAGGTAAGGGAAGCGTCAATATTCCTACCACTCAATGACCGCCGCAGCCCAGGTGAGTCCAGCCCCAAAAACTACCAGTAAAACCAAATCGCCGCGATGTATCCGGCCCGTCCGCACGGCTTCTTCCAGGGCAATGGCAACCGAAGCAGCAGAGGTGTTGCCGAATTTATCGAGGTTGATAAAGAGTTGCTCCGGCTTGGCCCCGAGGCGATCGGCCACGGCTTCAATGATCCGGCGATTGGCCTGGTGTGGAATGATGCATTGGATTTGCGAGATATCCAGTTCGCACCTGCGCAGGGCTTCCTGGCCAGCCGTGTACATGGCCGTGACAGCGCTTTTGTAGGTCTCCTTGCCGTCCATGCGCAAGTAATGCAGGCGCGCGTTGACGGTCTCAGCGGTTGTTGGGCACCTGCTGCCTCCTCCAGGCATGCACAGCAATTCAGCTTTATCACCCTCGGCGCCCATGCAGGCCGTAAGCAGGCCGTGTGCATCCGGTCGATGCTGCAAGATAGCCGCGCCAGCGCCATCACCAAACAAAACGCAGGTGTTTCGATCGGTCCAATCGACAATGGTGGATAACTTCTCCGCCCCGATTACCAGGACCGTATCGTATGTGCGCGACATGATGAATTGCTGGCCAATCTCGAGAGCGTAAATAAACCCGGAACAAGCGGCCTCAATGTCGAAGGCGGCGGAACGTTTGGCGCCAATCTTGTGTTGCACAAGGCACGCCGTCGAAGGAAACATCATGTCTGGAGTGATGGTAGCAACAATAATGAGATCGATTTGCTCCGGACTAATGTTCGCTGCTTTCATCGCTCTCAATGCGGCCAGCGAGGCCATATCGGAGGTGGTTTCTTTTTCAGTAGCGAGTCGCCTCTCCTTTATTCCAGTTCTGCTCGTGATCCAATCGTCAGTAGTCTCCACCATTTTCTCCAAGTCCGCATTGGTGAGGACGCGTTCCGGCACATACGCGCCTACGGAGGTGATTGAACAAGTCCTGCCCTGAAAGCCATGTTTGGCCCTCGGATTTTTGAAGGTTTTTGGTGTTCTCATGCTGCCTCGGAAGGAGGATTGGCCTGGTTTCCAGAATGGTTTAGCCGTTGGTTGGCTTCCGCAATTTCGCGGCCAATAATGCGGTTCACCTCGTGTTTGATAGTGACGCTCGCCACGCGCACAGCGTTCATTATCGCATGCTCCTTCGCTGAGCCGTGGGATTTCATAACCACCCCATTCAGGCCCAATAAGGGGGCACCACCGAAATTATCCGCATCAAGTCGCCGGGCAATGGATCGAAAGGCGTTTCGCGCGAGCATGCCACCGGCTTTACGTTTGAGATTTTGCGACAGCTCGCGTTTGATCCAGCCAAATATGCCCTTTGCCATGCCTTCCATCGTCTTGAGCACTACGTTGCCGACAAATCCGTCGCACACCACCACGTCCACTTTGTTTTTGAATAGATCATACCCCTCGACGTTGCCAATAAAATTCAGGTTCAGCTCCTTGCAAAGTTTGAAAGCTTCGAGCGTTAGTTCATTGCCCTTAATATCTTCAGAACCAATGCTTAACAAGCCGACGCGTGGATTTTTAATCCCCAATATCTCTCGCGCAAACACATTTCCCATCACCGCGTAATGGGCCAGATGGATCGGTTTGCAATCGATATTGGCGCCTGAATCAAGGAGGACAAACTCATTTTGCTCGGTCGGGATCACGGTGGCGATACCGGGGCGGTCCACTCCAGTCATGGGCCGCAGCTTCAGAGTAGCTGTGGCCATAATCCCGCCGGTGTTGCCGCAGGATATAATTGCCTCGGCGCGGCCCTCCTTCACCAAATCGACCGCCCTGGCAATGCTCGCGTCCTTCTTGCGCCGAACAGCCTGTGCCGGCTTGTCCTCCATGGTCAAGACTTCGCTGGCATGGACGATCCGGAGGCGGGAATCCTTAAGCCCAACTTTAATGAGTGCTGGCTCAATTTCCTTTTGATTTCCGGCCAGATAAAGCTCAGTTATCTGGCTGTGCGACTCCAACGCCAGTTTGACTCCATGAATGACGACCTCACATCCATGGTCGCCACCCATGACATCCACGACGATTCGCATAAAAGGAAGGAGCGCAGTGAGTCAGGCCCATCTGCGCTCCTGAAAATCCAATTAGGCCCCGGCAGTGACGGATATTATCTGGCGTCCCTTGTAAAATCCGCAGGCGGGACAAACCCGGTGCGGTACGTAAGGCGCCGCGCATTGCGGGCAGGAACTTAATTGAGGCAAACGCAGCACGCTATTATACGCGCGGCGCTGCCGCATACGGCTTTTCGATGGTTTTCGCTTGGGTACGCCCATAATGTTCTAAAATTTCAGTTTATTCAACGCGGCCCAAGCGGTCGATGTCACTTCCGTCTTCGGCTCTCCGCCACTTTCCAAGTCCTTTTTGGGACTTACCAGGCCCTTGCACTCAGGTTCACACAACGGATGTTGCGGAATGGACAGGAGAATATCTTCCCTGATATAAGGCGTCAAGTCCACGCAATCATTCACGATTTCAACCTCATCCTCACCTTCGAGAGCGAGGTGGCAGGCCCAGCTTTCCATGGCCAAATCGCATGAAATTGGCTTCAAACAGCGGGCACATTCGCAGTTTAAAGGCAACTTTAACGTTCCCTGGGCTAAAATGCCGTTTTCGAGCTGTTGGATGTCTAAATCATAGGACAAGACACTGCCAGGGTGCACCAGTTCATCGGAGAGGTCGAGGGCCAGATCTTCGACCGCCAAATCTCCTTCCAAATGGAGATTCTCTTTTTCAACGTGGCGGATGTTAAATTGAAGCGACATAAGTAAATTTGCTTTGTGAGTGGGAATAGAGAACGAATAAATCTCTAACCTGTCACTGTTTTCAGCCGCGCTTGCTCACCCGTTAAAATTCACCAAAATTGTCGCGATTTCAAATTGAAATTACGACTAACTTCCGAAAAAGCCGCGCCGCATCATCCCGGAAGTTTTTCCAGCTTCTTGATCGATAACGTGCGGTAAAACGTTTAAGTTGAAAAGGCGATATTCTTGGCTCATTGACTCCTGCCTCGGTTGTGCAGGCCGAAGTATAACCACATTCCTGGACCAAGTCGCGAACGGCGGAATTCCAATCACCATACGGATAGCAAAAATGTTTAATCTCGTGGGCGAATAGATCTTCCAGCTTCTTTTTGCTGGCAACGATCTCCTCGCGTGCATTGGCCAAGGGAACTTTGGTCAAGAATGGATGAGTCAAGGTGTGCGAACCGATCTCGTGACCCGCCGCAAGCCACTCCTTGACCTGTGCAATGTTCATTAACGGCTCACGCACTTCGCCAGATGCTGAATCCCATTCATTGCATTGTCCGAGGCGGTCTGGAACTAGAAATTGAATCGCTCGAAATCCCGTGTCACGCATTGCCTCCAGTGCGTTCTCCAACACATTGGCGTAACCATCATCAAAAGTGATTGCAATCGCTCTTTCGCGATTTCTTTGCTGAACCCTGGTTGCAGTAAGCAAATTTGCCGAAGAAAATCGCTCTCGCCTAAGCTCCTCCAACTGTTTCTTAAATAAACTTGGCTTTACATACAATCCCTTCAGCCGCGTTCCGCGAGGACGATTGCCGATTTTGTGATAAGTCAGGATTGGAAAGCCGCTTTGGAAGAGTTCCAGAAATGGCGGCAAAGAGCTGTAATATTCAGGAATGTTTGGCATGGTTTCACCGCGCCTTCGCGTCCGCGGCTCCAGCTAGAGCCTGCTCCGCAGCTTCGACAACGGCTTCAGTTTTAATCTGAGAAAGATTCGTTCCCAGTTTTGGTGTGACCGTCCATTCGGGATGCCGATACGGATGCGCGCTGCCAGGTGTATTTGTTCCCATGATCATCACGACTCGCTTATTCATTGCCACGGCCAGATGCAGCAAGCCAGTGTCGCCGCCGATCGCTAGGTCGGAGATTGACGCCAACGCCGCGCTGACCAGCAACGGAGCCCCGACGACTACCGGAAACCTTTCCTTTCTTACGGGCGCGAGCGCCTGCTTATCACTTGGGCCAGCCACGAACACGATCTGCCGCCCCCTTTCCCGCATCACCAATGCAAGCTCCAGGTAATTGCCCAGAGGCCAGTTTTTATGCGCCGTACTCGTGAATGGCTGCAGGTAAATTGTCGGTCGGTTCAATTTTAATGCGGATTCTCGAAAAATCTCTTTTGCCCTTTCTTTACAAATGTTGGGCAGCTCGAATTCATTCCGAAGGTTAGCGACCGACTCACCGCCTGCCCTCAGCAAAGCAAAATTAAAATCGATCGGATGGATCGAATAATCGCGCGGAACACCCGTTGTATAAGCCAATGCTCGTGTCCTGCTGTAAACCACCCCTAACCGTTGCCTGGCGCCAGTCATCCGAGTCAAGAGCGCCGTTTCACCATAACCCTGAAAATCGATAGCATACGAGAAGCCTCCGCGGCGCAATCGGCGAAATAATTGGCAGGTTGACTTCCAAATTTGGCCCAGCTTTTTGCTCCGATAAATTGCTCGATCAAGAATGATAGTTTCTTGGATTGCTTTGAATCCTTCAAGCAATGCTGCGCATTCGGCTGAGACTAAAAAGGTAATACGACAATCAGGGTGATTTTGCTGGATTGCATTCACGGCTGGCAAAGTGAACACGACGTCCCCGATGCTCTTCAATCGCACACACAGAATCTTTTCGCTCATTGCGGCGCGTGCAGTCGATCCATTATCTGGTTGTATAACTCCAGCGTGCGCACCGCCATGGCATCGCGTGAAAAATTACGCACAACATATTCTCGAGCGGCCTCTCCCCTTTGCTTACGCAACTTGTCATCCAGCAAAAGTTCGCGCATCGCGTTGTACAACTCCGTGACGTTTCCGGGCTCGACCAATTTTCCGTGTTCGCCCTCGACAAAGGCTTCAGAAATTCCGTGCAGATTTGAGGCGATGATTGGTTTGCCGGAAGCCATGGCTTCCCAGATGACTAACCCAAGCGCCTCCGTCCCAACCGCCGGATGCACCAGCACGTCCAACGCATTAATCATGGGTGCGATGTCATTGGTGAACGGTATGATTCGGGCGACGTTCTTAAGTTGTTCATTTGCAATTTTTTCGCGCAACAACGATTCCATGGAACCCGCTCCGATGATTGCAAAACGTGCCTGCGGAAAATCTGTTCGCAATTGCGCCGCCGCGGAGAGAAATTCGGCCTGGCCTTTGCCGCGCGGCAAATCAAAAGCGCCGACCACTCCAAAAACAACGCAGTCGGAAGTCGAGTTAAACTGCTTTCGCAGATCGAAGCTGGTGGGAGTTCTGGCTGGCTGAAAAAGTTTTGTATCCACTCCGCCGTATATTTGGTGGAGATGGGATTTTGGTCCGGCCAGTTGCTCGCGCTGGACACGTTCGACTGAGCGCGACACTGCCACCACATCCGCCATGCGAAGCAAAAACGGCCGGCTGAACGAGCGCGGCCTCGTCATCAAGTGTCGGCTGACCACAACCCGAGCGCCATTCGCCGCGAGTTTTGCCGCCATAATCGACGGCCAATAATCTCGGCCTTGATGCGCATGCACGAGGGCGATGTTCATTTTCCGAATGATCGAGGCCAAGCGCCCGATCATTCGCAGTTTGAGGGGACTTCGTCCGACGAACGTTGCCACCGGCACGTTCAGTGCCCGGGCTTTCGGCTCCCAACGGCTGCCTGCCGAAATTGCCAACCGCACATCCGCCCCCGCATCGCGCAAGCCTGCAGTGAGTTCCAGCGTCTGGTTGTCTGTCCCGCCGCCGTTCATAAGTGAGTTCACTTGCAGAATCCGCAGCGGTTTGGTTTTGACAGTGGCGGCTCGCATCAGTGCTTAAATTCACGCTGGCTCATGCAGGTTCAGCCCCCGTTCGCAAATCTTCCTTCCCTCTCTGATGGCGCTCGCCAGCAGGTCATCGTTAGACGCAAGTTGCGCGCGGCTGGCTGGAGGATGCCACAAATGATAACAAAGCGCCCAGCCTCGCACGTCCCGGCGCCGGACACCGCTATTCAGCAGCCGGGCCGCAAGCTCGGAATCCTCGCGGCCCCAACCTTCAAAAGCTTCGTTGTATCCATTCACGCGTTGCAAATCGTCTCGCCAAATGCCCAGGTTGCAACCGCGTACTCCGTGTAAATCAACGCGCTGGCGGTCCAACGGCATCGGCCAGCGGAAGCAATGTTTCCAACCAGTGATTTGGCGCGCAAACAGGCCGCGCCGACGATCGACTTCAAAAGGCCCTTTACCAAACCACTCCGCCGCTCGCTGCTCAATGAGCGCTCGATGCCCTTGCACAAAGCTGCCCGGCTTCGCCAACCGGCTATGATCGGAAATAAACTCCGGGTGCGGTAGCGTGTCCCCATCCAGAAACACTAAATACTCCGCTCGCGCCTCAGAGACCGCCTTATTCAAAATGCGTGCCCGGCGAAAACCTTCCTTTTTTTGCCACACATGCGCAGCGCGGAAATTCTGGTGTTTTGACCAAGCTGCAAAAAGGGTGCGCGTTTCCTCTTCTGATCCATCATCGGCCAGTATCACTTCAGCCGGTTTTACGGTTTGCCTGGCGACCGCTCCCAGCACCCGTGCCAGGTAATCGGCCTGGTTGCTCGTATTGATTATGAGCGCTATGTGCGGAGCCCTTTTCATGCTCTGGGGTTGTGTTCCAGCTCCCAAAGCTTCGCGTATTTAAGAAATGTATAATG
>DASWRJ010000475.1:0-10943 GCA_036403255.1 Verrucomicrobiia bacterium | reverse complement strand
CCTTCGACTGGCAAAGTCATTGGGGCGAATGACCGTATCGTTGTCGGCTACATCGGCGTCGGCGGCACTGGCCTCGCCGGTTTGGCGCACGGTCAAGGCTTGGCCCACGTCAAGAGCCAGAAGGAGCACGCGGG
This sequence comes from Verrucomicrobiia bacterium, assembly GCA_036403255.1. Classification (GTDB taxonomy): domain Bacteria; phylum Verrucomicrobiota; class Verrucomicrobiia; order Limisphaerales; family JAQGOV01; genus JAQGOV01. Next base: position 10,809 of record DASWRJ010000475.1, on the reverse strand, counting down.
CGAAAACAACATCAGCCAGGCGGCAGTCTGCGATCTTTTCACCAAGCGCACTGAATTCGCCAAAAATGTCATTGGCCCGGATTGCGCCACTTACACTGATTACCGCAAATTGCTCGATCGCAAAGATATTGATGCTGTGGTGGTCGCTACCGTCGATCACTGGCATACGCGTTGTTCGGTTGATGCCATGAATGCCGGCAAACACGTCTATGTGGAAAAGCCAATGACCCGCTACATTGGCGAAGCGTTCGAAATTTACGACACAGTCAAGAAGACTGGCAAAGTTCTTCAGGTTGGCTCCCAGGGCTGCTCCGATGCCAAGTGGCATAAAGCCGCCGAACTCATTCGCGGCGGTAAAATCGGCCAGCTCGTTCTCAGCCAGGGCTCCTACATGCGCAATAACCCAAAGGGCGAGTGGAACTACGGCATCGACAAAGAGGCCAATCCCAGCAATGTGCTCTGGAAGCAATGGGTCGGTTCCCAGATCAAGCACGCCCCCAAAGAATTTGACGCCGATCATTACTTCCGCTGGCGCAAATATTTCCCGTATTGCGCTGGGTTGCTTGGAGATTTGTTCCCGCACAAATTGCATCCCTACATGCTCGCCACCGGCAATCCCGAATTCCCGCTGCGCGTCTCGGCAGTCGGTTCCCGGCCCGTTCACGCGGACAAGAACACGCCAAATACTTACGAGCGCGACGTGCCTGAAATCGTCCAGCTCATTGCCGAATTCCCCAGCGGCATGCTCATGCATATTACCAGCAGCACCATCAACGAGCAGGGCACGCAGGAAATGATTCGTGGCCACAAAGCCTCCCTCATCATGGCCGGTAATCGCATCGAGCTTAAGCCCGAGCGCCCGTTCACCGAGGAAATCGACCCGATGACCATTGATGGCATCAAGCCTGGTGAAAGCATCGCTGAGCACGAAAAGAACTGGTTCGAGTGCATTCGCACTGGCGCCACGCCCCATGCGAATATCGATCTCGCTGTCAAAGTGCAGACCGTTATCTCGCTGGCTGAAATGTCCGAGCGGCTCAACATCATGTGCATGTTCGATGGCAAGACTCGCAAGATCACAACCGGCGACGGCAAAGCCGTTAAGCCGCTGACCTACGGCAGCATGGAACTTTCGTAATCGAACTTTAATTAACTGCAAAGCAGGTTTCGTCATTGAGCGAAACCTGCTTTTTTCTTTTACTCCTTCATTGTCCGGTTTTTGCAATGCTCAAAAACAATTCTAATTCGGTTGTCCTTGCCCGCCACGCCATGGCCACCCGTTTTGAAATTGTCCTTCCGGGCGAGAATGCCGTCGCCCTCCGCGCCGCGGGCGAGGAAGCTCTGGACGAAATTGACCGCCTCGAGCAATTGCTCAGCCTCTACCGCCCCTCGAGCGACGTTGCACAGCTTAATGCCCGCGCCAGCCAGCATAAAGTACGGGTCACGCGCGAACTTTTTGCTCTTTTGGAACGCGCGCGAAGTCTCAGTGCGGAAACCCATGGCGCTTTCGATATCACTCTTGCGCCTCTCCTGCGCTGCTGGGGTTTAATGGGCGAAACAGGCAAAGTGCCGACTCAGCCGGAAATCGATGCAGCGCGCAACCAAGTCGGCATGGATTTCCTCGAGCTCGACTCCGTCGATTGCACGGTCCACTTCGCAAAAGCCGGCATGATGCTTGACTTCGGCGCCATCGGGAAAGGCTACGCCATCGAGCGTGCGGTGCTCCTCTTGCGCGAGGCTGGCGTTACGAGTGCGCTGCTCCATGGCGGCACGAGTACCGTTTATGGCCTCGGCCTCGCGCCGGACGGCCATCCGTGGAAGGTCGCCATTGAATATCCAAGCCAGGACTCGTCAGCCACGCCTATGCTCCTTTCGGTGGTTAACCTCTGTGATCAGGCCTTGTCCATTTCTGCTGTTTGGGGCAAATCATTTGCAGCCGATAATAAAGTCTATGGCCACGTGCTCGATGCGCAGACAGGCGCACCGGTCGCTCGCGGTTTATTGGCTGCGGTCGTGGTCCCAAATGCCACCGAAAGTGACGCTTTATCAACAGCCCTACTGGCTGGCGGGACCGGCATGTTTACTCGATTCGAGCAGCTTCGCCCAGGAATGCCGCGCATTTTGCTTGAGCAGGACTCAAGCAGCGAAGACGGCCTTCGGTGTATTGCCCACGGTATTCAACTGCGCAAGAGAGGGTAAAAACGGATTTGAAAATGCCCCCTTAACCGGCTAGCTTGCGACAAGATGTTGGAAGATCGTTCGTACATGCGTGGTCCGGAGTTCAGAACAGGGCCCGCTTTCACAATGACCTTCCTGCTTCTGATCATCACCACCTTGGTTTTTGCCGCCCAATGCGTTAGCTGGGCCTACCATCTGCCCGGCCTTTCCAACGCGATCGGCTATCTCACCTTGAACTTGGATGATTTCAAGCATGGCTTCGCCTGGCAGCTTGTCACGTATCAGTTCTTGCACACTGGGTTCCTCCATTTTTTCTTTAACGCCCTGATGCTTTTCATGTTTGGGCGCGCCGTCGAGAGCTCCCTCGGCCGCACGCATTTTCTGACTTTATATTTCTTGAGTGGCGTTATCGGCGGCCTCGTGCAGATGCTCCTCGCGGCAGTCGTCGGCCAGTTTTTCTCTCCCGCGGTCATGGGTGCGTCTGCCTCGGTCTTGGGTTTGCTCGCCGCCTTTGCAATTTTGGACCCCGATCAACAGATTATGTTTTTCGCTCTCGTCCCTCTCCGCGCGATCCATCTTTTTTGGTTCTCCATTGGCATCAGTCTCTTCTTCATTGTGGTCCCGGTGGATAAGGGCCAGGCTCATGCAGCCCATCTCGGTGGTCTGCTCGCAGGAGCCGCATATATAAAATGGATCATCCGCTCCCCAGTCAGCTTTCGCATTCCGCAAATCTTTAAACGCCAAACCACCTCGCGACGAACTCTCCGCGCTCAGAAAAAAATTGCCAGCCGCCGCTCTGAAGAGGAACTCGAAGGCGATCTGCCGCCCGGCGAATTCATTAGCCGCGAAGTCGATCCCATTCTGGAAAAGATTTCCGCCCAAGGTCTGCAAAGTCTCACTCCCCACGAGCGCAAAATCCTCGAAGCCGCACGTTCCAAAATGGAGCGGCGCGTTTAGTGGCCAGCTTCGCCTCTGGTTTGCAGCACTATGGCCAAAAAGCCATTTTGCTCCTTATTCGCCTTGCCTCGCGAAATCTACACTGCCCACGATCTATTTGTAACCTTTTGTGGCTTAGGGAGTCTTGCAAGATGAGGTCATGCTAAGCTGGCCTCAAATTTGGCATTTTCCTTACCAGATGGTATATACTGGCCTGTTTGAGTGAAAAGCGGCCTTAAAAGCAGAGTTCGACCAGCAAAAAACCCCCAGGCGGGATTTGCCGTCAACGTATGGTATGTACTGTTCTTTGTTCTGGGAATGGTTGCCATGGTCATTGCGCGTCCGCTCTGGACGCAATGGAAGGCCTCCCAAAAAGCCAGTGCTGCTTCCTCTGGGGAAACCTCTAAAATTATTTCGGCCGCCACTAACAATGCCGCCTGGGGGAATTTGCAGTACATTCAGTTCAACCTCGATCCCCCGGCCGACGCTTCCGTCCGCAGCGCTCCTGCCGTCCCGGCTTTATTCGTCTTCCTGCTCGCTTCCAAAAACAGTGACCTGAACTCTCTTCTGCAATATTGGGGCAGGGGAGGACGTGAGACTTTAATACGGCCCCTCTTGAAATCACTCACGCACAATCCCGAACCCGCCACTCTCAATATCAGCCATTTGCTCCCGCCGCTCGCCCGCGTCAAACTTTATACTTTTCCCAAAGCCGACGAAGAGCCCGACGGCTCTGGGCGCGACAGTTTTTGGGGCGCGCTCAATTTCTTCAGCGATACTCCGGCGCCGCCTCCACTTGATCGTGCCGCCGCCCTGCAGCGCCTGGCAACGGAATACCGGGAAGAACTCGGGCCCAAACGGCTTGGAGATGTGCTGCTGATTAAGGACAAATCCGGCCAGCCGCTCCATTGCTGCGTGCACATCGCCGATGCAGTTGTCTTTACCCGCAGCGGACCTGAGCCTGGCGCTCCCTGGGTTCTTATGAAGTTCCCCGATCTCCTCGCGAAATTCGAGCCGGAAAGCTCGTTACAGATTACCACGCTTCGTTCAAAACGATTGCCTTAAGCGCCGTTGGCTCTACGCGGCCTTCTCCACTTTAGCTTTGCGTTTGTGATTTGCTTTTTCCCTTAGCCCCTGAAAATAATTTTTCAGGTCATCAATCTCTTCGTCGGACAATTCTTCCAATCCAATCAGCGTGTTCCGCGCTTGCTTCGTCGAGGAAATCAATTCATCCAATTTGAGCTGAATGGCCTTGGTGTCTCGGTTGACAGTGTTTTGAATGAGGAACACCGCCAAATAAGTGACAATCGTCGTCGATGTGTTGATGACCAACTGCCACGAATTGGAAAAATGAAAGACCGGCCCTGTCGCCAGCCAAAGCACGATTAACATTATGTTCACGCCGAACATCCACGGCGACCCTAATGCCGCCGCTGCCAGGCACGCAAACTTGCGAAATATTTCTCTCATAAGCCGATGTTCCTCCGGGAATCTCCTGAAAACTACGGCCCAAGTCCTAAATCTGCAATAAGGCAGCTTCCCTATGTGCTTTATCACTTACAATTTGGAGCAAATTCCAGCTATTCAGCTTATCAGGTACTGGCGCGCGTCGCGTGCCTTGAATTCGAGCCCCATTCCGGGCCGGCTCAGCTCTGGGATGAGCAACCCATCCTGTGGGACGATGGCCCCGTCAAAAAACATTCCTTCAATCCGGGCATGGTCGTGAAAATATTCCAGGTGCCGCAATCTTTGCGCCGCGCAACATGCATGCAAATGCAACGCCGGGGCGGTGTGCGCCGAGAACGGCATGCCAAAGGCCGAGCAAAGCGCATCTACTTGCATAAACCCCGTAGTTCCGCAGCAGCGCGTCGCGTCAGCCTGTAACACATCCACCGCGCCTGCTTGCAGCATCCTCCGGAAATATTGTGCCTCGTAGCCATACTCGCCTGCCGCAATTTCCATGCGCCCCGGAGCCCGCTCCCGCAGCAGGCGTAAACCGTCCAGATCGTCAGCCGAAACCGGCTCTTCAAACCAGCTTACATCTAGTTCCGCGAAAGCTTCAGCTTGCCCAAGCGCCTGCTTGCGCTCGTAGCCACCGTTCGCATCCACAAATAATTCAACCGCTGGCCCGATCGCTTCCCGAGCGGCTTTGACGCGCGCGTAATCCTTTTCCGCTTCCCGGCCAATCTTCATTTTGACCATGCCTATCCCTGAAGCAGCCCAATCCCCAAGTTGCTTCTGTAGCTGCGCAATCGAATAGCTCGTAAATCCTCCGCTGCCGTACACCGGCACACCTTGCCGCACTTGCCCGAGTAACTTCACCAGCGGCACATGTAAAATCTTTGCCTTCAAATCCCACAGCGCGGAATCGACCGCAGAAATGGCCGACGCGCACACGCCCGCCAACCCCAGGTTGCGCACAGAATGAATCATCCGTTGCCATGTGTTCGCTATATCCATGGCATCACTGCCGCAAACCAGTTCCTTCAATTTCTCATGAATCAACACCGCGCTGCTCTGGCTCGCGTAAGTGTAACCCAAGCCGGCCATTCCTCCCCGAACACCTCGACCAGCACCATCGTTGTTGAATCCCATTCCAGGGTCCCGTCGGACTCAGGAAAATCAGTGCGGACTCGGTAAGCTGAGACCGTCATCTTTTCGATCTGAACTCGATTTGATCTTGTTGTCATAGTCTTCCAATTTTCATCACTCCTCGTAGATTAATGTAACACGATTCTCGCGCTCTTGTCGCATTGGCTCACCAAAGGTTGGACCGTATTGGGAGTGGATGGTTGCGGAAAACGGCCTGGTTGTGCTACTAACTCCGCATCCATACACAGTGAAATGAATCCGACAGAATCACCGGTTCAATGTCTCAGGCTGCTGCGGACTGTCCTCTTCATCAGTGGCCAATGCCTCCTCGCGCTGCGTCTGTGCGCCGAGCCGCCCGAGCAATGGCTCGAGCCCGCCACAGGTCATCGCGTCCTTCGCCTCTCCCGCGAGCCGGGCAGCACCAGCCTTTACTTTCATCAAAACGCCTACACGCCCGAAGGCGACAAGCTGCTCATCTCCACTCCCTCGGGGCTTTCCACTGTCAACCTCACCAATTACGCCATCGATCTTGTCGTCCCGCGCGGCGCTTACGGTGGCGGTGGCAGCAGCGGTGTTGAAGTCGGCCGCAAATCCCGTCACGTCTATTACAGCGCCCGGGGCACGACCGGCACTGTCATCCGCGCAACGCACTTGGACACCAAAGTCACGCGCGATGTTGTCCGCCTTCCATTCAACGCCGCCTTCAGTGGTGTGAATGCGGATGAGACCCTCGTCGTTGGCACTATTAACCAACCCGTTCGCGGCGGAGGCTCTCGTGCTGAAGCCGCTTCCCGTGCCGCTCCGGGCACCGGCCGCTCCATGAAGTTCTACAGCGCTGATTTGCGCACCGGCGCAGTCACCTTCTTCAATCCGAGCACCAACTGGCTGAATCACGCCCAATGCTCGCCCACTGACCCCGCCATGATGCTCTATTGCCACGAAGGCCTTTGGCACGAACTCCATCGCGTTTGGACCCTCCGCATCGGCACAGATACGCCACGGCTTATGCATCGCCGCACCATGCCTTACGAGATCGCCGGCCACGAATTCTTCAGCCACGACGGCCAATGGGTTTGGTACGATCTTCAAACGCCGCGCTCCACGGAGTTCTGGCTCGCGGGTGTCCAACTGGTCACTGGCGATCGGATTCGCTATAGCCTCCAGCGCGGCGAATGGAGCGTGCATTACAACGTCTCACCCGACGGCAAACTCTTTGCCGGCGATGGCGGTGGCCCAAACAGCGTGGCCAACAAAACTCCATTGCCCGAAAACAAACGCCTCAATCCTCCCGCCAACGGCCAATGGATTTACCTCTTCCGCCCCGCCGCCGATTATGAGACGCGCACCATCAATGGCGAACCCGTCAAAATCGGGCGCTTCATCGCCGAGAAATTGGTGGACCTCTCCAAACACGATTACTCGCTCGAACCAAACGTCACCTTCACGCCCGATGGCAAATGGCTCGTCTTCCGCAGCAACCTGCGCGCCGCGCGCCACGTCTATGCCGTCGAAGTGGTCCGGACAAAACAATAATCCAGGTGGAATGCTAATCACTTTCACTCTCCACTAATCTATAGTAAAAACCACTTTCTTCAGTACCTGGCCAAAAGGACCAGGAACTCACATCTCATTAACCCCTTGCTTCAGCAAGGGGCAAACGGACCAAGAGCAGAATTAAAACTGTTTTAACAGTTTCAAAGTCACGAGTTCAGCAGCGTTTTCTAAAGAGATTGCTAATTGATGATAAGCGGTGCAAAACCTCTTCGGTAAGCATGAAAAAGCGACATGACAAATCTCGGCACGTAACGTCACCATCTGCCGAAGGCTCAATGCTGTGCCTCATCGTTTCTATCTTTTTGCTAGCAGGATCTTTCAACTGTTCGGCACAAGTCTTTTCAGTCGATGGTGGATATGCTTCTTACCATAATGTCCCAATCCATGACTGGCTGTTGGGTAGTGATACAAATGGAATTGGCGTTCGGGAAGTTCGTTCTGGAAGATTTGTTTTTGACAATTACAACATCTTTCAATTCACCAATTTCGCTAATCTCCCAGGTGCTAACACAACCACCATTTACCTCGGCAAATGGCACCGCACAGTTGGTGTGTCTGCCGTCGCCATTGCTTACAGCACAATGGCCGTCCTGTTGTGCATCGCAGCGTTAATCTTTTTCGGCGTAACTGTTCGAAGGCGGAAATCAATCCCAGATATAGAGGCTGGAAGGTCAACGGCTTTGGGATAGTTCGTTAACCTGAGTGATTGACGTTCTCGCCGCCCCGAGGAAGGCGCCGCGATTAAACAGTATCGCCTGGCCGCCTTTCTCATCGACCGAACGGCGAAATCCTTGCTCTCCCCACATTGGTTTTACTCACATCTCATTCACCCCTTGCTTCAGCAAGGGGGCAAACGGACCAAGAGCAAATTTTAAACAGTTTTAACAGTTTCAAAGTACGAGTTCAGCGGCGTTTTTTTAGATAGATTGCTAATTGATAATAAGCGGCAAAAATTTCTAATTTTCTTTGGGGGTTACCCCATAAACGTCCCACCCCCTGTGATAATCTATTTCTCATGAAATGGATTTGTGACCATCAAATTAGACTACACGACACGACCGTGGAGGTTAATCCGCCGCAGTCCCAATTTCTCCAGCCTCTTTGCCTTCGCCCAATCGAGGTACCAACCAGCTTCCCATCTTTGGTCCCGCCCTTCTGTCATTCTGTTGCACAAAATGGTACTTTTCAGTTCTGGAAAGAGTTCTTTTGCCACCTCGGGTACTGCCTTTCAACAGCTTCCACAAAACGGTACGAAAGTGGTACTTTTTGGTACTTTCCGGTACTTTTTGCGCATTCAAAAAACTATACTCCCTCCACATCAGCAGCTTCCGACTCAAAAGTGGTACTTTGGTACGCGCTGCCTAATTTGGCACTTGGGGGCAAACCCTTTGCTCTATTTCATCACATGAAATCACTTATATGCGGTTTTGCAAAACCGAAAACCGGAAAATCGGAACGCAACGCATTTTCGTTATCCGCCGGCAACGGTCGCGGCGTATTTCCCTTGGGCTTGCCAACGGCTAACTAGGGCTGACGAGGGCTAACTAGGCCAAAACATGACACGTGATAACCCCAATCCTGCACTCCTGCTCTGCACCAGCAACAAAGCTGGACAAAGCTGGACAAAGCTGGACAAAGCTAAACAAAGCTAAACAAAGCTAATTTTTGTGCCGTTCGAACCCTCCACTCCGCCATCGACCTTCCGAGGATCCGAATTTCGGCGAGCTGGTCCCCGCTAAACCAAGCTACTTTTCATTACAAATTTGTAATGTTCCAGAAATCCGCCCGTCATCCGCCCCTGCCAAATTGTTCCTAGCTATGAGCAAAGAAATTATTAATACGTTTAGTCAGAAATTCAGCCCCATGGCCCGCACTGTCGTTTTCGCGACGGCGGTCCTTTTGGGTGCTACCGGTTTGGCCTGGACTCGTCTCGCACACGCTACCGATTCGGCCAAAGTTATTCCCTTAAAACTAACCGTCGATGAACGACCACTCCCGCGCGAAGGCAAAGCCATCACCAGTTTCTCGCCCGTGGTGAAAAAAGTGGCGCCCAGCGTCGTTAAAGTTTTCGTCACCAGTAAACCACAAAAAGTTCCCAGCATGGGTTTGCCTGAAGACCATTTCTTCCGCCGCTTTTTCGGTGATGATTCCGATCTCTTTGGCGGCCGCAATGGAAATGGCAGTCGCTCCATGCCGCGACAACATGGATTGGGCTCGGGAGTGATTGTCAGCAAAGACGGTTACATTCTAACCAATAACCATGTCGTTGATAACGCTGACGAAGTCAAAGTCGCCTTGAACGATGGCCGCGAATTCATCGCCAAAGTTATTGGCGCGGATCCGAAATCTGACATAGCCCTGGTCAAAGTCGATGCGAAGGACCTGCCAGCGATCGCAGTCGCCGATAGCGATAAAATCGAAGTCGGTGATCTGGTGCTCGCTGTCGGGAATCCCTTCGGCGTCGGCCAGACTGTCACCATGGGTATGGTTAGCGCTACTGGCCGTGGCAATCTCGGATTGGACTACGAAGACTTCATCCAGACCGATGCTGCCATTAATCCGGGCAATTCCGGTGGCGCGCTCGTGGATGCTGAAGGCCGGTTGATTGGCATCAACACTGCCATTCTCAGCCGCAGCGGTGGCAACCAGGGCATCGGCTTTGCCGTCCCTGTGAACCTCGCCCGCAATGTCATGGATGGCTTGGTCAAGGAAGGCCGCGTCGTGCGTGGTTTCATGGGCGTGAATATTCAAGACCTCACGCCAGCCTTGGCGAAGGAGTTGGATGTTAAGCAATCCTCGGGCGTAGTCGTCGCGGATGTGACCTCGCGCAGCCCGGCCGAAAAAGCCGGGGTCAAAGCTGGCGACGTCATCCTGGCCTACAACGGCAAGGAAGTGCGCGACAGCCGCCACCTGAAGTTGCAAGTGGCCGAGACATCTCCTGGCACCAGTGTCCCTCTGAAGGTCCTGCGTGATGGCAAAGAGAAGACCCTCAATGTCACCGTCAAGGAATTGCCGAACAGTGACATGGCCTCCAACAAAAAAGGCCATCATGACGACTCGAATGCCAGCGATACACTCGATGGCGTGGCGGTTAGCGACCTGGACAGCCAGGCGCGCAACCAGCTCAAAGTGCCCGCCCATGTCAAAGGGGCCATCGTCACCGAGGTGGACCCGAACTCCGCAGCTTATGAAGCCGGTCTTCGCGAAGGCGATGTGATCCAGGAGATCAATCGCAAGCCCGTGGCCGGTGCTGAAGATGCCGTCAAGCTGACGGAAAATGTAAAAGAAAAAAAGACCCTGCTGCGCGTTTGGAGCAAAGGCGGCAGCCGGTATGTAGTCGTGGACGAAAACAAAGCGGGCTAAACTCCGCTCACAGCAATCGAGGGACGGCGCAAGCCGTCCCTCTTTTTCTAACCTGCCGTGAAAATACGATGGGGCTGAGTCAAATGCCGGAGTCGAGACTTGGCACTGGGCCAGCCAAAGGGTATACATAAAAATATGAAAATTAGCCTGGGCGCAAACGGTCAAATCGGAATACCTGAGCAGATT
>DASWRJ010000474.1:0-4462 GCA_036403255.1 Verrucomicrobiia bacterium | reverse complement strand
TTTTGTTTTTTCTTGGGCAACCGCTTTGAGGGTAGCGGGATCGTCGTGGTCCCCGTGCACATCGGTCACGAGAATTAAATCAGGCTTTGGAAAACCCGTAAAACGTCCTGCTCCACCCACTGGATCGACATAAATAGTTTTTCCATTCCATTCGAGCACCACTGTGGCGTGGTTTACAGGATGGATAACTAAATCACCGCTCTCCGTTTTGATCGTGTCCGCCGACGCGTCAGATTGTGCCGCGCCCAGTGTGGCGGCGAAAATTGAAACAGTGAATACGAGGACAGATGCGAAAACCTGCCCGTGCAAATTGCCGAAAATTGAACCTTTGGTTTTCATATGGCGCAATGTTCCTCGAACCGAGCGGCAAATCAATTTCAAATCTCCATTTGCAAATGCCCGTTCTTCAGTCTATGGGATATGGCAAAATGCGAGTGTTGAATTTTCTTCGAGGAGCCGCGCGAAAATGGGCCGTTTTATGCCTGTTTCTGCTGGGCGTCCTTCTTTTTACTGGCTGCCAGACGATGTCCTACTACACCCAGGCGGTGAAAGGGCAGTATCAAATCGTCGCCAGCCGCCGGCCCATTTGTGATGTTTTAAACGATCCGAAAACTTCACCAGAGCTAAAGCATAAATTACAATTGGTGCAGGAGGTCCGCGAGTTTGCGGAAAAGGAGCTGAATCTGCCGATTAAAGGGCATTACGTGAAATACGCCGATTTGCATCGCGATTTCGTGGTTTGGAATGTTCACGCCGCGCCGGAGTTTTCGCTGGAGCCGAAGGCATGGTGGTATCCAGTTGTAGGTGAGGCCAAGTATCGCGGCTACTTTTCTGAAAAGGCTGCGCGTTCCTATGCGGTCGACTTAGAAAAGCAACACTTGGATGTCTATGTCGGTGGGGTGGAAGCTTACTCGACTCTCGGTTGGTTCCAGGACCCAGTGCTGAATACCTTCATTCGCCATTCGGACGAAGATCTGGCCGAAACACTTTTTCACGAGTTGGCCCATCAGCGGCTCTTCGTAAAAGGTGATACCGACTTCAGCGAAGCCTTTGCCACTTCCGTCGCTGAAGAAGCTATGCGACGTTGGATGCTTTCGAAAGGCAAAGGCGCCGCCTACGACAAATACCTCGTCAAGAAAAGGCGCGGCGACCAATTCATCGGCCTCGTATTGGCTGCGCGCGAGAAGCTGGAGAAGCTCTACTCGACCACAGCAACTCCCTCCGGCGAAACGAATGCGCCTGCTCTCATTGAATTCAAGCGCCAGGGCAAACAGGAGATTTTCAATCAGTTGCGAAAAGATTATGCCAATTTGAAAGCGACCGAATGGGGCGGAAAAGGCGCGTATGACAAATGGTTCTCCAAGCCGCTGAATAATGCCCGCCTGAATACCATCGATGCTTATTACCGTTTGCTGCCAGGATTTCAATCCATGATTACTGCTGATGGCGCGGACATGGAAAAATTTTATAAAGACGTAAATTTGCTGGCTAAAGTGCCGAAAATAGAGCGCCACAAAAAATTGGCGCAGATGATTGCTCCAAATAAAATCGCCCAGGCCGATCCAGCGTCCCAAGCGATTCAGTAAGTGCAGGGCGCTGCCTCCCGCGCCGGAGGGCTTTCCCCACTTTTTCCGGCGCTGAGGAAAGTTTACGTTTGTAGCTGGAGTTCGTGTCCATGCGTGCAAGGCAAATTCCAGTGTCATTAAAGAGTTCGCGGCGCTACGCAACTAAAACGCTAACGCTGGTAGGGAAAGGCCAGGCTTCACTTCGCCCGGTTCGTCAAAGTCTCAAGCAGATACCCAAACGAGATTTTAACGTTGATGTAGTCCTGGCAAAGATTCGCACGGCCATAAAACCTTTCCGCAAGGCCGCCTTGTTTGAGTTGTTTGACTCTGGTTGTAAATCGCTCTTCGAGCAGCTTGTTGCCTGCATAATATCCATTCGCACCATGGACGAAGTCACCGTTCCCACGGCCAAAAAGCTGTTTGAAGTTGCTCGCGTACCCGAGGCGATTGCGAAGATGCGCGAAACGCAAATCGATCGCCTCATCCATTCCTGCGCATTTCATGAAGCCAAAGCTAAGACAATTCGCCAGATTGCGCAGGCGGCAATCAAGAAACACGCCGGCGCATTGCCTTGCGATAGGAGCGTGCTGCTCGAATTGCCCGGTGTTGGACCGAAGTGTGCGAACCTCGCGCTGGGGATTGTTTGCGGGCAGGGCGGTATTGGTGTGGATGTCCACGTGCATCGCGTCACAAACCGCTGGGGTTACGTCCAGGCCAACACGCCTGAGCAGACGATGGCAGCGCTCGAAGCCAAGTTGCCGCGCAAATATTGGGTCGAGATAAATCGGTTGCTCGTTCCGTTTGGGAAACACGTTTGCACTGGCATAAATCCAAAATGTTCTACCTGTCCGGTGTTGGACATGTGCCAACAGGTTGGTGTCACGAATTTCCGGTGAACCGAAACTTTAAGTGTTAAATAATTGTCTCCAGCTTCGCTGGTTCCCAGGTCGGCCCATCGCAGCGCGGGCCTTCGGGCGTCCAGATCAATCGATCCACAAACATCTGGCGCGCCTTCATCTTTTTGTCCCAGGCGTGATATACGATATACTCAGTTTCTTTATCCGGCCCGACCACGATTGAGTTATGGCCGGGACCGAGGATTCGGTCCGGCACAGTCTTTAATATGCGTGGGCCGTTTTCATTTCCGGCATCCGAGTAAGGTCCAGTGAACGAATCCGCGACCGCATAATCGACGCCATAATTTTCCGTCTCCCAGCGCCCACCACTGAAGAAACAATAGTAGCGCCCATTGTGTTTGCGCACGCATGGTCCCTCCAGCGTGTGCCAGTCCCATGTCCGGCCGTACATCGGCCGATTTTTTTGGAAGCGCTGCCAATCCCGCGTGCTGCGGAGGACAACTTGGCCCGGTCCTTCAAGTTGGGTCATCGAGTTTAGCTTTGCCACTGCCAGCGCCGTTCCTGCCCGATGCTGTTCAGACTCATCGAGAAAATCGCGTGCATAAAACAAGTACCACTGGCCGTCATCATCACGAAAGGGATGCGGATCGATGGCAAAGGGACACTGCGCCAAATCGAGCAAAGCTTTGCAGGTGTCTTTGTAAGGGCCCTGCGGAGCGTCGGCTACCGCCACTCGTAATTGATGATTTTGGTCCGCGAAACCGACTGAGTAATAGAGATAAAATTTGCCATCGTGCTCCGCAACTTCCGGTGCCCAGAATGTGTCACCCAATGCAGAATCGGGGGGGGACATGGCATGGCTGGCGAATTGCCACGTGAATAAATCTGTCGAATGCAGGATTGAAAAAATTTTACCGAGCGTTTTGCCCGACGCTTCCAGCGCTCCTGTGCCGATGGCGTAATACTCGCCATTTACTTGCCAGACGAACGGGTCGGCAAAGTAACCCGAGTAAACCGGGTTGGCATGCGTGGAAGTTGCCGAAAGCATGCCCAAACTTCCCCTGCACTGCCCGCCCTCGCAATGGGTGCATCCACCTACTGCCCGCTCGGCGGCAGCTTATGTATAGCGCCAAATTGGCTATCTTCGAGGTCAGTACGTAAAGTTTCGCCCAAGTCGCAGATATTTACTTGCTCTTCCACCTCCTAATTAGCTTTCCTAACCTCGGATTAGTTTCAATACTCCCCCAAGCTACAGCATTCGTATTGCCTCACTTATGAACTATCTCAAGCATTTCAAAGTAGCTCTGGGAAGCGCCATCAAGCTGCGAGATGTGGACGCTGACTTCAGTGGTCCATACAAGCACAAGGAGGAAGCTGCTGAGCCTTTGGAGAGCTCTTTGAAAGAAATCTTCGATCTCCAACTCAAGCTCTATGCCGAGAGCCGGCGAGCGCTCCTCATCGTGGTCCAGGCGATGGACACGGGCGGGAAAGACGGTCTGATCCGCAGCGTGTTTTCAGGCGTTAATCCGCAGGGTTGCCGTGTCACTTCATTCAAGGCGCCTAGCGCCGAGGAAGCCGCGCATGATTTTCTCTGGCGGATTCACCAGGCCGTCCCTCCGAAAGGTTACCTGGGCATCTTCAATCGTTCCCAATACGAGGAAGTGCTCACCGTCCGCGTGCATAAGCTTTTGCCCAAGAACGTTTGGGCCGCGCGTTACGAGCAGATAAATGCCTTTGAAAAGCTGCTGGCCCAGAACGGCGTCGTCATTTTAAAGTTTTATCTGCATATCAGCAAAGACGAGCAAAAGAAACGGCTGCAATCGCGCATCGATGACCCCTTGAAGAATTGGAAATTTGAACCCAACGATTTAAAGGAACGCGCCCTTTGGGACGATTATTCCAAAGCCTATGAAGAGGCATTGACCCGATGCAGCACCAAATGGGCGCCATGGTTTATCATTCCAGCCAATAAAAAATGGTTTCGCAATCTAGCCGTCGCGAAAATTATTGAGCACACCATGAAGGGGATGGACATCCAGT
>DASWRJ010000473.1:0-2895 GCA_036403255.1 Verrucomicrobiia bacterium | reverse complement strand
CCCCTTCCGCGTTAAACAAAATGTTGCCCGGTTTAATGTCGCGATGCAGGAGATTGTGTCGAAGTGCGGTGGCCAGTGCCGAGGCGACTTTGATGCCGACATCGAGCATATCGAGTTCCGGCAAATAGCCTTCGCGTTCGATCCGACTATCGAGACTCCCGTGGTCCGCCAATTCCATTACCAAATACGGTACTCCTTCGTATTCGTCAAAGCTGTAAATATGAATGATGTTCGTATGGTTTAACGAAGCCCCGGCGCGCGCTTCACGATAAAAGCTATCCAGGACCTGTTTGTCCTGGAGCATTTCGCGCTTCAAAAGTTTTACAGCCACTTCCCGCGTCAGACGCGTGTCATAGGAGCGGTAAACCGTTCCCATGCCGCCCGACGCAATTACCTCGCGCAACTCAAAGTGGTGCAGTTGAAAGGGGACAATGACTGGATGGCCGCATTTTGTGCAGGGTGTCGCCTGCAAGGCCGGTAAATCTCCCGGTATCCAATTACTAACTTTGCAGGAACCGCAGATAGCGCGGCGCAAAGCAGTCCGGGTTTGCCTTGTAGTTTCAGACACGCCTAATTGTAAGTCTAATTAGGGTGTTCAGACAAGGTGGAATGAATAAATTCACGCATATTGCGCTTAGCCAGACGCTCAATAGGCTTCTGATGGGCCGCAAAACCAGCAGTGCACGCTATACCCACTCGTTTTCAAACATGCCCTTGCCTGTACCATGATCCCGCTGCTGGCGAGGCCAGGTTTATTTATCAAAAAACGGAAAGAGCCTCTTCAGCTCTGCTTTGTCCGACTGCCGGCCATATTCACACAATTCAAAAGCTTCCGCATGCTGGATTTTCCCGGCTGTTTCTTCGCCATAAAATTCAACCAGCTTCGACCGGAAGCGGTTCGCCACATCACGAAAGCGCCGCTCAAAACCGGAGCGGACCGCGCCGTGGCGCTCCTTCTTTTTGCCTGAATCACTTGGGACGTTTTCGACCGAACCATTTGCACCCCCTTCATAAAATTGTGATTCCAGCGCGTCCATGGCATCGAGCTTTTTCTCCACGACTGAATCAATGGAAACGACGACGTCTGGCTGGAATGGATTCGGTTTTTTGAAATGGTCCGGGTAATACATGAACACTGGATTCTTCTTCAGGGCTGGCACGTCCGGGCAAAAGAACGGAACGGTGACCATGTAAGCCGCATCCTGCACGAGCACTCCGGTGTAACGATGGTCGGGATGATAATCATTCGGCCGCGGGCTGAGGACAAGGTCCGCATTCCATTCCCGGATCAAGCGGGTAATTTTGCGACGATTCTCCAGAGTGGGCTCCAGCTCGCCATCATGAATATCCAGCACCTCCATCGAGATGCCCAGGAGTTTCGCGGTCTCGGCGACTTCAGCGCGCCTTCGATTGGCCAATGGTCCTCCGGCATCGCGCCAATGACCAATGTCACCATTTGTCACCGATACAAATTTGACCTTGTGTCCTTTGGCGGCCCAAAGCGCGGCACTCCCTGCGGCCTGTATCTCGCAATCGTCCGGATGCGCCCCAAAGCAAATGATGTGCAGGGGCTGGGCCGTTGCGACCTCGGCCGTATGCCCGTGCGGCAGTAGGAGAGCCGCAAAAACGGCCATGGCAGCCAGTTGGCTGCGGGATTTGCAGAGTAAGCTTGGTTCACGCATAGGCTTGATTTTGATCAGATTGAGGGCGCCGTCATAATAAACGACTTGAGGGTTCAATTAGTTTGGGTTTCGCGCCGGTAGTCAAGTCGTTTACGGCCAGGCCAGGACAATTTGCACACCAATAGGCCCAAACGTTTGACCAGCCTCTTCTCGCTTTCCAAATCAGCTCGCCCGTGTTAAATCGGGTGCATGAGAATTTGGTTGCACCTTTTGTGCCTGACATTCATTGCCTCGCATTTACCCGCTGCCGATAAACCGGTCGGCGTCGGGCCCAGCTTCAAAGGCCCGATCGGCCTGCAGCTTTACAGCTTGCGGGATGAGCTTGGCAAAAATTTGCCGGCTGCCCTGGACCGCGTGCAAGGCTTTGGGATCAAATATGTCGAAACCGCGGGGACCTATCACCTTGCACCCGCGCAATTCAAAGAGATGCTCGCATCCCATGGGCTGCAAGCCATCAGCGGACATTTCCCTTTCGAAAAATATCGCGATGATATAGATGGAGTTATTAAAGACGCAAAGGCTCTCGGCTTAAAATATGCCGGATGCGCCTGGATTCCTCATGGGGAGCCCTTCACCGAAAAAGATTGCCGTGCCGCTGCTGCAGTATTTAACAAGGCGGGCGAAGCTCTGGCTAAAAATGGAATTCGCTTGTTCTATCACTGCCACGGTTACGAATTTCAGCCTTACAACGACGGAACACTTTTTGATTTATTGCTCAGTGAAACGAAACCTAATCTCGTCGCCTTTGAAATGGATGTGTTTTGGATTGTGCATCCAGGGCAGGACCCAGTGAAACTGTTGGAAAAGCACGGCAAGCGCTTTGAACTCATGCATTTGAAGGATATGAAGAAAGGGACGCAAGGGGATTTGACCGGCCACTCGGATGTGCGCAATGATGTTGCCCTCGGCACAGGCAAGCTGGACTTTCCCGCCATCTTAAAAGCGGCCAAACAAGCTGGTGTGAAATGGTATTTTATAGAAGATGAATCTCCCACCTCCGCAAAGCAGATTCCCGAAAGCTTAAAATATCTTGAACAAGTGAAGTTCTAATCGCCGGCGTGCCGCGAACACTTTTAGCTGCACGCAGTAGCAACTTGCGATGGACATCAAAATAGCCCCGGCTGAGCGCCGCCAGCAGTTGGCCGGATGCCGATTTTTTTGTAGCTTAGCTCCGTGGCCACCCGGCCCTGCGGTGTGCGTTTCAAATAGCCTT
>DASWRJ010000472.1:0-4934 GCA_036403255.1 Verrucomicrobiia bacterium | reverse complement strand
CCATCGACACCAAAGGCGTCATGAACAAGAAGCTGGAAGTCAAAGGCATTCCGCACGTCATCATCATGGATCCCGACTGGGTGGTGCGTTGGGAGGGATTTCCTTTGCTCCAGGGCAATGAATTAACCGAGGCAATCGTGCAGGACATCTTGAAGTCATCTTCCAAATAATTATCGGCTCGCAGGCTGATTTCCTGAATGCCTTCCTTCGCGGCCAAATACCTGATTGCACTGGTGACCGCTCCTGATATGAAGACGGCGCGAGCGCTTGCACGGAATGTCCTCGAATCGAAGCTCGCGGCGTGCGTTAACATTGTGCCCCGCTTGGAATCGCATTACTGGTGGCAGGGCAAGATTGAAACTGGCTCCGAAGTGTTGCTCCTCATCAAGACCGAAAAAAAGCGGCTAGTCGCGCTGCAAAAGGCCATTCTGGCCCAGCATCCATATGACACCGCGGAATTTGTGGTGCTGCCAATCGCCGACGGCAGCAAACGTTATCTGGATTGGATTAGCGCGAGTCTCGCGAAATGAGGTAGTACACAGTATTCCGGTCCAGCTTCAACTCAGGCCCATTTTTCGAAGCGGCGGCGGGATAACCATTGTCATCAAGGGGTGTAATTTTAAGCTGTGCGGCGTCAGTACGTTTGAATCGAACCATCCCTTCCAATTCCTTTATCATCCATGGATCGCGTCCCAGGCTGGCGAATTGAAATGTACCTGGCGACACTGGATCCACCTGGCGGCCTGATTCTTTTTCCTCGGACATCACCTGCAACAGAATCTTGCTGGAAGTGGACAATGGTTGATCGTCCAGAGCCACGGCAATGATGTTGCCGAGTTCCATGCTGGATTGAATCTGCAAATCGCGCGTTTCCGCGCGCCCAAGAGAGCCAATCAACCCGCTGAGGCCCTGCGCTTTCGGTGCATTCAGTAGCAAAACGCCCTTGTTATAATCGAGCTTCAGTTCGCCAGTGCTGCTGGTCACAGTCTTCGCGGCAAGGTTAATGTATGGCTTCAAATCCGTCAGCTTCGTTGTATTCGGGCCGGAGACAAATTTTACATCCGTGCGCCCGACATAGTGGATCAAAGGGTTAATCGTTTGCCCCGGCTTGATTTGCTCGCCTTGCGGCACATCCTTTAGACGTAGCTCATCCAGCGCGGCACCTTGGGGAAGAGGAGTTCCTTTCAGGTGAATCAGGTCATTTGTGTTCAGTTCCACTTCGGCCATAACATCTCCCGGCGTGATGAGTTGCTTGCGAAAGATGAGCGCCGCGGCGGGAAATTGCCCCATCATCGTGGGGGACATCAGCGTCCAGGGCTGTGTCCAGAAACCTGGTTTCACCGACCAATGTCCGCCATCCAAAGCGAAGTGGACAATGGCATCGCTATGCTGGAGCGCCCCGTAAGCTGCCATGTAAATTGGCGCTTCACTCCGGAAGCGGTTCGGCCGGTTCCACGTGATTTCAGAAACCATGGATGGCATATTGTTGTAATGGGGGTCCATGGATGGATGCGAAAACTGTTTCGGCTTGCCCGGAGTTTCGCCGTCAAAGCGATAGGCGCTCCGATCGGACCAGGTGTGCTCGGCCCGAATCGACCATCCCGATTCGACACCTTTGTGATTGCAATCAAAGTAGCCGTGACGATCGATAAAGTCTCCGGCGGTGTAACTGAGCTTTTCGAGCGGGCCGAAGATTTCCGCGCTGGCGGTCGTCCAGTTTGAAGCCGTGACTGGTCCCTTGAACCCGAGCTTGCGCAGGAATACCCGTGTGCCGGCGTAGAATTGCGTTTGCGTTTCGAGCAGGAATTCGGTGGCATCCTGGTCCCGAAGCGATTTCTCGCTGAACATATTCCAGAGCGGGCGGAAACCGAGCCGGCCTTCGCCAGGCGCGTCGCGCTTTACTTTCTGTCCCGCCCACTTTTGCAGTGCCGTGTCAATTGACCCATATTTTTTGGCGGCCCAATCGCCAAACATTTTCTCGATGATGCGCAATTCTGGATCGGGGATGTAGTTGTCGGAAAACGTCCAAAAGAAAAAGGAATCTTCATTTTGCATTTCGAGGCTCGCGACGGCTGGTTCATCCACGAGCGCTTTGCCTGTCGCTGGATTAGGCGTGGTCAGCAGGGCAGTCCACCACTTGCGATATTGCGCCTGAAACTCGGGGTCGAAGAGCAGCGCGGCAAATGGATGTTTGCTGCCGTTGTAGCCCTTGAGCCAGGGAGTATTTGCTTTGGGCGTGAGCCACAACGGAAAATAGATGGAAAGATGAGTGTAAATACCTTCGGCTTTCATGGCATCGACGATCTCGAAGCAATGCCGGACCTTCTTCACATCCACTTCGCCGCGTTCGTCAAAGTAGCCGCCATGAATCCGCACCATGTTAACGCCATGCTTTGCCAGCATGCGCGCGCAGGCACGCAGCGAATCGCCGGTAAGTTCGTGTGGCGGGCCATTCACCGCCCAGAAACGCAACGCTTCCCCTGTGTCCGTATGAATAAAGTTTCCGTCCTTTACCCCGATGAATCCATGGTCGCCAGCGAACTTCTCGTTCAGATAACGCAAGTCGAGCGCAGCGTCCGGAGTGAACTTGTCCGCCTTTGGATCGAATGGCAGCCAGCCTTTATTTTGATCAGCCAGGCGTTTGGCATCCGCGGCCATGGCGTCCGGTTTGGTTGTTCCGCGCGGCAGAAACGGTTCGCTGCTGAAGACGAAACAATCCAGATAGCCATGATTGTTATTGGCGCTGGTCATGCGGAAGAGGATGCGGTTTTCACCCGCGGTCAGATTTACTGCACCCACTTTGCTCCACGCCAGGAAGCGCAAGTCCGGTTTGCCGTCGGCGGCTACATTGATTTCCCCACGCTTTTCACGGGTGAGGTCGATGTCCTTTTCGGCTGAACCGTTCAGCGAATACGCAAGTTTGGCTTGCAGCGGATTCGCACGCACCCAAAATTCGTACTCACCGGTTTTCGACACAGTGAACTTATATTCCGCCTCGCCTGGTTTATCCTTGTTGAAATTGGAGATAAATCCGCCGCCGGAAAATTCGTTGCTCTTGACCTGATCATACCACCATGGATGGCGGTTCATTTTGTTCACGGTCGGCTTTTCCCCCTCGATCCAGATGTAATCAGCGTGCGCGCAAAATGCGGCCAACGTAAAGAGTAAAAGCAGATGCAGCAGACTTTTCTTGGGCATATTTGAATACCACCTTCGCAAGAATGTGTGGGGAAGACAAGGTTGAGAAGATTTGTGGCCTGGGCCATTCGGCAACATTAAATGTGCTGCGCAGATTTGTTGCCGCCGACCAATCAGACGTGGGGAACACGGGAGGCTGGCATTCGCGATCCAGACGGAAACGTGATCATCTTCGCCACAAAGTCGAACTGTTCCTGAGCAGATAGTTGCGAAAATAACCCAAAAATAAGGGTAAGCGAGGAACGGGCTGAAGCGGCTTAGTAGTGAGATGGAAAATCGAACTTTTCTTTCGGGGAACGTTCAGAATGCAGAGCGGCATTACTTCAGACGGGAGCAAAGACAATGAACAGATAAAGGGCCAGCAGGACAATTGTCACCCAACGCCAGGCTGGTTCATGTTTGCGCTTGGATAAAAACGTAGCTATAGCGCTTGCGAGGGCTAATACGATAGAGACATAGAGGAACAATGCTCCTGCTTTGAAATGCGGCTGTGGAGAATGGTTGGCATCACTTGTGAGTTTTGCGCGAAAGCCGCGTTCGATTTGGCCGCGAGCAGCGAATAGAAAGGATAACGCGCAGAGGACGAAAACAATCGAGCAGAGAAAAGCAGCGCGGGATTTCATCATTCAAGGCGATGCAGCTTGGCGCAGGTCCTTTGTGAAGTGGTACCAACTGATGTGCATTCCCTCGCGGAAGTAGAACCTGTGCGCATCGAAGCGCTGGACGCCGGAGTCGAGATCGAGGCGATGGCACCCTTGTTGGCGTGCATGAGCCGCGAGCCAGTTCATGAGTTCGGCACCAAGGCCTTGGCTGCGGGCGTGTTCATCGGTGACGAGGTCATCGACGTAGAGGAAGCGGCCCCAGATCAGGTTGTGCAGGAAACGGAAGCCGGCGATGGCGGCGACCTTGTCCCCGCGCCGGACCAACGCGAGTTGGTAGCCTTCGGCAAATTGTTTGCGAATGGTGGAGATGAATTCGGATTGCTTGAGGTGCGGACGCAATTGGACGATGACGGGCCAGCAATCGAGGATGTCTTGATCTGTTTGGGCGAGGCTCACAGTCATAATGGAAGCGTTTATAGGGGATAAGTTTTCAGTTTCAAGCGTTCAGTTTTCGAAAAGGATCGATTGCTGTGGATGAAATTGAAGAGAGGAGGGACTTCGGCGGAGCAGCACGATTGCGGTAGGTATGTACTGTATTGACCCCTGAGACCTGGCGCGCCAGTCTCCGGGCGCAATCCCAACTCTTATGAACACACTATATCGCAGGACAATTCTTTGTTCCCCAATGTTACTCGCTGGCACGGCGTTCGCCGGTGGCCCACATGGAACGCAACCCGGCTGGGCAATTGATGATTCAGGTAATATTCTCATAACGGATGCAGTCGCAGATCGAATGGCGCAGAGCGGCGCGGGGTGGATCCGCATTAATTTTCGGATGGGGCCATATACCTCCGACACAGCGCAGTTTTATTCAACCTACGACACGATTGTGAATCGGTTGCGGAGCCGCGGCTTGCAAGTTGTGGGATTAATGTCCAACGAAAGCTGGCCCGCGCCGGGCGGGCAGAACGACTGGATCGCAAATAATTGGGAGCACGTGGGCGGCGACGGGCAAAACTCATTCATTATCAATTATGGTTACGCGTTCGCGCGGATGGCGGCGCATTGGCAGAACAGCATTAAATATTGGGAAGTGTGGAACGAGCCGAATGCTTACACCGTGGACAACGGCGG
>DASWRJ010000471.1:0-4917 GCA_036403255.1 Verrucomicrobiia bacterium | reverse complement strand
AACCCCAATAAAGAGCATCGTTCAGCAAAGCCTCCGGTGGAAATCCCAATCTTTCTGCTTGCTGCTTCTCTTTTATGGTGCGCAGCACGCTATCCGGGTTGCTCTTGATTACCTTAGGATTTTCGGTTACTCCTAGCATGTCTCCCCTTTCCAGAGCGCGCTCGGCGATAAAATGCTGCCTTTGCTCGATGGAATCTGGTGGTTGTGGATGAGTTCTGGAGAAGGAATCCCAAAATATTACCTCGGCAGGATTGCTTACTAAACGAATGTCAGGACCTTCTGATGCCCTCATGCCGAACTTATCTCTGTTGTCCTTAGGAATTACTTCCAGCTTGGCCCCATTAGGAATTGGTGGGAACTGCCTTCCAAATTTGGTTGCATCAGTCTGGTTCGCCCGATCGAGCCAGAGAGTTCTGCCCCTCCAGAATTTATCCGGATCAATTGGTTTCCCCCACCATGATGTTTTTTGAGCAAGTGCCCAATCGAGGAGGTCGCCATCTTTTGGCACCTGACCTAGCCGCTCGATGTATTTCAGCCGATCGCTTTCGGACATCGCTTTGCGTTCATTAAGGGAAAGCTGCAGGCCTACAGGACTGGCCTCAGTTAGCGTTTGGTTGCTTTGCGGATTGGCTTTATTATCATTACTATTGCTGGCACTTGGCGATTTGAACACTCTGCTGTGACCGAATTGAATCCACAAAGCTACGGCTATAATCAAGATCAAGACTATTGCTGCTATTCTGCTTTTCATTTAATTTTCCGGCAATATGTGCTGTACTATAGATCCGTATGTCGTGCCCTGTGTATAAGGAGTATCGGATTGCCTCAGGTATATGCCCACATCCACAAGAGCGCTACCATCAATTCTTACGCCATCAAAGTCTGGTGATTGTGGATAACTTCCGGTGTGCTTTACTCGCTCCAGCGCGATTTGGGCGGGGTAGTAGCTGCTGGATGCGCAAGATGTAAGAGCCAAGTTTAGTCTTACAATGCATGCTTGCGGGGTGAATTGCCCCGACGCAACCTATGCGCGAAATGTTGTATGAGCGCTGGCAGATGGTCTCGCGCATGTACCGCTCCGAAGTTGCATTGCGCGATTTGGGCACGGGGCAGACGTGGACGTTTGGCGCGCTGGCCGAGGAGGCCGAGCGCGGGAGCAACCAGGCAACGCCCGGCGTAGTGTATCCACAGGGCGCGACAGCGGGATTTGTCCTGGAGGTACTGCGCGCATGGCGCAATGGCCACATTGTTTGCCCGCTGGAGGCTGGGCAGGCTCCGCCGAAAAACTTGCCGCCGCCGCCCCCGCAGATCGTGCATCTGAAAACGACTTCGGCGACAACGGGCCAGGCGCGATTGGTGGCGATGACCGCGCCGCAACTGATCGCGGACGCGGAGAATATCGTGCAGACGATGGGGCTGCGACCGGAATGGCCGAACCTGGCGGTGATTTCACTGGCGCATTCCTACGGCTTTTCGAATTTGATCACTCCCCTGCTCCTGCACGGGATTCCGCTAGCGCTTGTGCCCGCGCCGCTGCCAGAGGTAGTGCGCCAGGCGGCCGCGAGTTTGCCGGCGATCACGCTGGCGGCGGTGCCCGCGCTGTGGCGGGCGTGGCATGATGCCGCGAGCCTCCCCGGCAATATTCAGCTGGCGATCTCGGCGGGTGCACCATTGCAACTAAGTTTGGAACAGGAGATTTTCAATCGGCACGGGTTGAAGCTGCATAATTTTTATGGATCGAGCGAATGTGGCGGGATTGCATACGACCGCGCTTCAGAACCGCGAAGTGATGCCGCGATGATCGGGCAGCCGATGGAGAATGTGCGACTCTCAGTGGATAGCGATGGCTGCCTGGAGGTGCGCGGCGCGGCGGTAGCGGAAACTTATTGGCCGGAGGCGGAACCGAACCTGGGCAATGGCTGTTTTCGCACGAGTGATTTGGTCGAGTTCAAGGAGGGGCTGATTTATTTACGCGGCCGAATGGGGGACCAGATCAATGTGGCTGGACGCAAAATTTCGCCCGAGGCGGTGGAGCGGATTATTGCGGCGCATCCCGAGGTGCGAGAATGCCTGGTGTTCGGCGTGCCGAGCCAGGACCCGGCGCGGGTGGAGGAAATTGTGGCGTGTGTGGCGGCCAAAGGCGCGGTGGCGGCCGAAACATTGAAGCAATTTTTGCTCGCGCAATTACCGGCGTGGCAGGTGCCGCGGGAATGGTGGTTTGTGAACGCACTCGAGGCGAGCCAGCGCGGCAAGCTTTCGCGGCACGAATGGCGCAAGAAATACCTGCTGCGCGCGGAGAGTTGAACCGGCAAGCCGCGCCGCGTCCGGGTTCCAATCCGGTCCACAAAAAGGCGGGTGAGACGGAAATGGGGGTGAAAACACGGATTTGCCCGGATTTTCAGTTTTGTTTTCGCATCGGACTCTGCTTAATTAAATGGATGCAGCCCAGACAGGCGAAGATCAAGCGTATCACTGGCGAGACGCAGATAGAGATAAAATTGAATCTGGACGGTACCGGCAGAGCGGCCATTCGCACCGGGATACCGTTTTTCGATCATATGCTGACGTTATTTGCGAAGCATGCGGTCATGGATCTGAGCTTGCGCTGCAAAGGTGACTTGGAAGTGGATGCGCATCATACGGTGGAGGATTGCGGCATTGCGCTGGGGAGCGCTTTTGCGCAAGCACTAGGCGACAAGAAGGGGATTCGTCGTTATGGTTTTGATTTGAATGAAAAAAATTCATTGAAGGGCGAATCCTACGTGCCAATGGACGAATGCCTGGCGCGCTGCGTGATCGATTTCAGCGGGCGTCCGTATCTGGTCTGGCGAGGAATGGATAAATTGAATTATAAAAAGCTGTCAAACGCGGAAAGAAATCAGGACATGTCGAGCGCGTTTCGCTTTGGATTGGCCAGGGAATTTTTCCAGGGATTTGCCAATGAAGCACGGTGCAATTTGCACCTGGAATTACTCTACGGCGAAGAGCCGCACCATGTGGTGGAAGCGCTGTTTAAAGCGTTTGCGAAAGCGGCAGATTTTGCCTGCCAACGGGATTCGCGCATATCGGGGAAGGTTCCCAGCACCAAAGGGGTCCTCTAGGATTCTTGAATAATTAATGAGGACAGCACGTCTCAACTATGGCGACGCGACAGGATAGATCATCGCAACCCGATGAGAAATTAGTCCGAGCTGCTCAGAGGGGCGATGCGAAGTCCTTTGAGGAGCTGTACGCCAGGCATAAAGATAAAATTTTTGCCCGGGCGTTCAGCATGATGCGGAATGAAGACGAGGCAGGAGACTTGTCACAGGAAGCCTGGGTAAAGGGATGGCAAAGGCTTAAACAATTCCAGGGCGAATCAAGTTTCGTGACCTGGATGACGAGGATTGTCATAAATCTTTGTCTCGATTTATTGCGAAAGCAAAAGCGGCATCGGGCTGAATCGATCGAGATGATGGATGAAGAGACAGGCGGAGTGGAACGACATATGCCTGTCATCATGACAAACCCGACGGAAGGGCTGGAACGTGCGGACTTGCGTAAAAGGATTGATAAAGCGCTGGCACAACTTTCGTGGGAGCACAGGACTGTGCTGATATTGCACGAATTTCAAGAACTGGAATATAAAGAAATTGCGAAACAAATGCAGTGCTCAATCGGAACGGTCATGTCGCGGTTATTTTATGCACGACGGAAAATGGCTCACCTGTTGGCAGGATTTAAGAGAGAGGAATTGAGTTGATATGAATTCGGAATTGGAACTGAAATTGCAGGCTTACCTTGATGGCGAGCTCACCGCGAGTGAGGCGCGCCAGGTGGAAGCTTCGTTGGTGAAAGACAGCGAAGCGCGCTCATTATTGCAGGAGTTAAAGATGGTGCAGGGCATCCTCGCCGGCAACGAGCCGGAGAGAACTTTGCCCAACCCGGAATTTCATTGGTCGATGATCCAGCGGCGCATGGAGAGTGCTGAAGGGATGGAAGAGGCAGTCCTCTCGCCGGTCGCAAAATGGAAGGCGATGTGGAGGCGCTATTTGGCCCCTGCGGCTGGTTTTGCAGCCGTGCTTTTACTTGGCTTTGGCACAGTGAAATTTTATGACGCGGCGACGCGCAACGGTTCAGCGCGGCATTACGCTGAGATCGAAGATTTGTCGGACGAGACAGGCTCCTACTCGTTCCGGTCGCAGTCGGAAAACATGTTTGTGGTGTGGGTTTATGATCGGGACCAGGAAAAGTCCGAAACGGAGCGTCCGATCGAAGAAGAAGTAATGCCCCAATGAAGTATCTGCTATTTCGCAAGCCGGGCCGGCTCATCCGGTTCGGCTTCTTTTTATTCTTACTGTCGGCGGCCAGTGTGGCCCGGGCGGAAGATTTGTATATTATTTCCAAGCTGTTCTGGGGCACGAACGAGCAGCATCCGTCTGATGCCAACCTGAAGCCGGTGGATGCCGCGACACGCCAGAAATTTGCCAACGTGTTCAAGTGGAAGAACTACTTCGAGGTGAACCGCAAGGAAGTGAAAATTCCTTCGCGGAGCACGCGGCAGATTGAGATGAGCAAACAATGCACCGTGGAGATCGAGGAGCTGGAAGGCCCGAAGGTGGCGGTGACATTGATCGGCCAGGGCAAGCCGCAAAAGAAAATCATCAAGGCCCTGAGCAAGGGCGAGTGCTTCACGATCGCAGGTGAAGCAAAGAACGAGAGCGCGTGGTTCGTAGTGATTTCGCAGGTGGATGCCAAGGACTTCAAAATGATTGACCCGCCGCGTTCACAACTGCCGGTCGCCAAAGTGAAGTAATTCGAGCCCGCAAGTCAGACTTCTTCATCAGGCTGCGTCCCGGCCGAAAATAAAATTGCGCTGACGCTTTTCACTGGCAGCGAACAAGTCCTATTTGTCCCTATCTATGTCAGGTTCCTCCG
>DASWRJ010000470.1:0-3213 GCA_036403255.1 Verrucomicrobiia bacterium | reverse complement strand
AATCTCACCAGTACCGATCTTGAAATGGTGAATGATGACGCCACAGGCGCGGGAAACCAAATCGTCGGGATGCGCTTCGCGGATTTGTCCATTCCACAAGGCGCGATCATCACCAGCGCGACGCTCCAATTTGTAGCCGATGAGTCGCAAAGCGAGATTACTTCGCTCAATATTTTTGCTCAGGCCTCGGACAATGCTTCGATCTTCACCACCACTGCAAACGACATCAGTTCGCGTCCACTCACTTCGCTCAGTGTTCCCTGGCAGCCCGTGCCCTGGACCATGGGGGACTCGAATTCGGCACAACGCACACCCAATCTCGCCGGCCTCCTCCAGGAAATCGTCTCCCGTCCCGGCTGGGCCAGCGGCAATGCGATTGCAATTATCATTTCCGGCACAGGCCATCGCACGGCTGAGTCATTCGATAAGCCGGGCGGTAATCCCGCACGCCTCAGTGTTACCTACAGTTCCCCGTCCACCCTTTACACCGTGTCTTCCATTGTCAACAGCAGTGCCAATGATGCCGAGCAATCTGCCTCCGGCCCGGTGAACCTCACTAGTACTGATCTGGAACTCGTCAACGACGCCGCGACCGGCGCGGGCGATCAGATCATTGGGGTGCGCTTCGAAAATGTCTTTGTCCCGCCGGGGGCTATGATCGCGAGCGCGAACATCCAGTTTTCGACCGACGAAGTTCAGAATGAACCAACCACTCTCACGCTTCACGCCCAAGCGGCGGATAATCCGCTGATTTTTGCGACGGCTGCAAATAATATCTCGGCGCGTCCGCTCACGGGCGCTTCGGTAACATGGTCGCCGCTGCCCTGGGATAATCTGAATGAACGCGGCCCGCTCCAGCGAACACCAGATCTCTCCGCGCTCGTGCACGAAGTCGTCACTCCTCCGGGTTGGTCAAATGGCAATGCTATGGCGTTCATCATTTCTGGCTCTGGCCATCGCACCGCCGAGTCGTTTGACAAGCCCGGCGGGTTGCCTGCCAGCTTAAGCGTGAGTTATTGGACGGAGATCCCGCGGGGCACATACGCCCGCTGGTCCTCCACGCATCCGAACACCAGTTTGCTTGCCGCAGATCCTGACGGCGACGGTTACAATAATCTGATGGAATACGCGCTGGGGCTGAACCCATCAGTTACCGAACGCGGGGTCACTCCGCTGGTTGTGAATGTCGGTTCTTTAGAACTGACTTATGCTCGGCCCGTGAGCGTCACGGATGTCACGTATCAAGTCCAGTGGGCCGACAATATTGATGCCTTCAACTGGAGCGGCCTTGGCGTGACACAGCAAATTTTTGATGATGATGGCAACCGGCGCTTGATTCGGGCCACGATTCCCAAAGGCGCGACCGGCCATCGGTTCGTGCGGCTGAAAGTTATAAAATAATTTGATCGCGACAGCTATGCACAGCAGAGCCTTACAATTTCCATCCCCTGCGATATTGTCTCTTGATGAAGCGGTCTGCCTCAGGCGCATTCTTCGCGCGTAAAGCGATCGGATCCCACTCCAGTTTTTTACCGGTGCGAAATGCCACGTTGCCCAAATGATTCGCTTCCGTCAGCCAGCCGGAATATTCGAAATCGGCGCTGGCCGGTTTCCCGCCTTTGCACGCTTCGATCCATTCCGCATGATGACCCGGTGAGCGCGGAATCGTTTTCGGTGGCCCTTCGAATCCTGCAAAATCGTTTTCTGGCAGGAGCACATGCTTGTCATAGTTCGAAAGGAGCATGCCTTTTGCGCCGATGAAGAGGCAGCCATCGCCCCATTTCGGAATGCCGCCCGATTTCCAAATCTCCGGTTTGCTTTCTCCTTGGTGCCAAGTCAGTTTGACGGGCGGCAATTCGCCACGCGCGGCATATTCGTAAGTCGCGCTCATGGATGCAGGGGCAATCTCGGCATGGGGCGGGGGACCACTTGCTTCGATGGTTAAGGGCACTTTTAACTTGAGCGCCCAAAATGGGAGATCATTCCAATGGCTGCCTAGATCGCTCATCGTCCCATTCCCGAAATCCCACCAGCGATACCATTTCGGCCCTGGAAAATAAACTTTGTTGAACGGCCGCTCCAGTGCTGGCCCAAGCCACAGCTCCCAATTCAGGTTTGCCGGAACAGGATCCGTCTCCTGCGGCCGCTCGACCACCCAAACAATGTCACCGTGTTTCTTCGCGTCCTCCTGGCTTTGCCATCCCCAGGCGCGCGACACCCAGACGCGCACTTCAGTAACTGGCCCAACTGCTCCGCTTTGCACAAGCTCGACCACACGCCGGTAATTTTCATTGGCGTGGATTTGAATGCCCATTTGCGTGGCCACTTTGGCCTTTGCCGCTGCCTCGCGAATTTTACGCGCTTCCCAGATGTTATGGGTGAGCGGCTTCTCACAATACACATGCTTCTTATTCTGCAACGCGAGCATCGTGGCAAAAGCATGCGTATGCTCGCAGGTGCTCACCACGACGGCGTCGAATTCGTTCGGCTTTTCAAATAGCTTCCGGAAATCGGCAAACTTTTTGGCGAAAGGATGCTTGGCGGCGGCGGCATTCAAGTTGTTGGCGTTTACATCGCAGAGCGCCACGATATTTTCGGAGGACACGCTCGCCAGATTGCTGCCTCCTCGGCCTCCTGTGGCAATGACGGCAATGTTCAGTTTGCTATTTAGATTTTGGCCGCGCACAAAACCAGGCGCGACAGTGATGGCAGCGCTGGCCGTAAACAGTGAGCGAGTGAACCGTCGGCGCGTAATTAATCGTGAGGGCATAATCATAGAGACTTAGATTGCAGTGGATGGCTTCAAAAAAAGAACTGCGAGGGTCGCTGTCGCCCCAGGATTTATTCCGCTTCCTCGGCTCGAACTCTCATGAAAGTCCTATCTGCGGACTTCTACATGTCTCGCAAGCGGAGTCTTGCAGATGCAGCTTGTGTGAAGGCTCAGGAGTGTTCCCAACCGCGGTCAGCGAGAATTTCCTGGCCGGTAATTGCACGGCTGGCATTACTGCCGAGGAAGAGAGCGACTTCCGCTAACTCATCAGGCTGGAGAAAATCGGGAATGCATTGCGAGCGCCGTATAATCTTGCGGGCTGTAGCATCCACATACATGCGCAATTGGCGCTCAGTCATGACCCAACCGGGAGAAATAATATTGGCGCGGATGCGGCGCGGCCCCAACTCACGGGCCAGGGAGCGCGTAAAGCCGATGATTCC
>DASWRJ010000469.1:0-5335 GCA_036403255.1 Verrucomicrobiia bacterium | reverse complement strand
ATACCAAAGAAAAGCACCGGTCCATTGTTCATGGGCGCACCTCCACGCGATTGGCTGGTGCGCCGGTGACGAAATTGAAAGCTGTTTTACGAAATGGATGAGAGTACTGAAAAGCCAGCTTAAACACGTTCAGGAAAAAGGCGACCTGTCCAACGGCGATTAGTAAACCGCCCAAATTTGCCAGACCCACCCAAATGCTGGTGGCGCTCACGATTTCATGAAACGGCACGGCCGCTGAGTTAATCTGTCCACCTTGCACCAAACCTGCGATCAGGAGTGATACTGCCGCAATGCTTGTCCCAGCCACAGTGGCACCCAAATGCAGCTTCACCATGCCAGCAGACGGCCAATTCAGGTTGGCCACTCGCGGCAGCACATAATAAATAGCTCCAATCAACGCAAGACCGACAAATCCATAAATAAACAACACCTCCAGCCCCGCTCGTGCATAGGTGAATTGCGCCAGTGTCCCGCCCGCCCGCGTGGCAAATACAATTTGCAATACGCCAGCCAGCAGAAATGCGATGGCCGCAAAAAACGTAAATGGAAAAGTGATATTTTTCCGGGCCCTTTCGCAATTACCTCCACGCATCGTCTGCCACCAATTAATGACCATGCCCAGTAGAGGCACTGCCAGCAGCAAATTCGCGGCAATCCCCAGGCTGACCATCCATGCTGGGACAGGTCCGCCGATAAGTTGGGTCAGCCCCGAGAAAGTTGTCACAAACGCGTAAATCCAAAAGCTGAATGCCGCCGCGTTGCGATTAGCCAGCGGACGCTCCATCAGCTTAGGAATAAAGTAATAGATAGAGGCCAGCGCCACCGACCCAAGCCAAAGGTATAGAAAATTGTTTATGAACCAGGCATTTACTACGGCCTGGAAGACTCCGCGAACAGGCCACAAAAGTAACAAGAGGTTCGCCGCCGAATAAATCCACGGGAACCAAAAAGCAGCTCCCAGCAAATACCACTGTGATGGATAAACATTCCGCTCATTCCGGAAGTAAAACGTGTAAATCACACTGATGCCGATCAGGAGTTGAGCCAGAAACAAAAAGGGAACTGCGTATCTTGGAAATTCCAGCCACGTGAAGCCGGTGTTCAAACCACCCAGGATGCAGCAGAAGCCGATAATTACTCCCACATTCCAAAAAATGCCCGCGACAATCAAAGGATACTCGCAGCAAAGAGTTACCCGCCCCAATCGGCACATCATCCAAACCATAATCCCGTAAGCCCCTTGGGAAGCAAAACCGTAGAGCACCGCATGCTCCGCGGCTGGCCGTAAATGCCCATAAGTCATAACGGAGTAGCCAGCCAGCATTTGGGGAAAGTTCAGTTGCAGCGTGGCGAGCAAGCCCAGCACACTGCCGAGAGCCAGCCAAAACGCCGCGCTAACCAATAAGAGCAGGAGCGATTGCCGGCACGACCCATCAATCTCCAGAGGTGTGGCAAAGGCTTGAGCCGAAATGGTAGCGCTCGAGACTTCCTGCGGAGCCGATGGATTTGAAGAAACGGTCATGTCCGGCCACGGTTAATCGTACTTATTCGGCGCAGGCGGAGGCGCGGGGGGCGCGGCACTGGCCTTCTCCGCGCGCGCAATCAAATTCGAGCGCAAAGCTGCCGGGTTTTTGTATTCCAGCAGCGTGATTTCCTTCGCGCGCTCGATGGGCAACCGAACAATTCCCTTTTGACGGTCGAGCCAGTCGTATTCCGTCAGAGCTTTGCCTTCATCCTGCCTGATTTGTTTGAGTGCGGCTTGCCTCTCGTTGGCGCGATTCGAGGCTGCTGGCAGAGGGTGCGTGTATCGGTACATGGCCCAGACCAGCCAGGCTGCAACTAAAAAGGCGCCGATAATCGCCAGCAGATTTATTAACTGCGAAACTCGGCAAGTTTGTGGAGTATTCATGTTTCTCCTTACTCAGCGGCGGCAATAGGTGGACGGCCCCCGCCGTGGTGCACTCCCAATGCTTCTCCCAACCGCGGATCCTTCAAGGGATACGGCGGATGACTCGTAAAATATTTTATGAAAACCAGCGAAAGCACTCCTCCAATGAACATGAGACAGCCTAAGTCCAGCCATGTTACTGCAAACCCATTTGGCCGAAAGACCGGCATAATATTAAAAGACATGTCGCAGAAATGCATCATCCACGACCACACGCAGAGCGGAATCATGACTGCAAGCGAAAGCTTGGCATCGATGCGCAGAATCGAGAGAAATGGCAGCGCAAAATGCCCAAAGATCATCAGCATGCAGATTTGCCACCATGAACCCTTTTCACGCTGCACATACCAAAAAGTTTCCTCCGGCATGGCCGCATTCCAAATCAGGAAGTACTGAGAAAAAGCAATGTATGCGTAAAAAACCGTGAATGCGAAATAAAGCACGCCCGTATCATGAAACTGCCGTTTATGCACTACACCACTAAGTGGGCCTGTCCTTTGCAGCACTAAGATTAATACATAGACTGTTGCTAGGGCGACCCAAACGCTTCCTGCAAAATAATAAACGCCATACATGGTCGAGAACCATTGGTGCTCGAGGGATTTCATCCACATGATCGCGCCCAGCGTAAGAGTCAGCGCAAACACATAAATTCCATAGGCCGAATGCTTGCGCATGGCAAAAGTACACTTGGCGTCCCCGGTCCTGTCCTGTTCCAATGACCAATACCGCAGGCGATACGAAAGCCAGCTCCACAAGGCAAACACCACAATCGCGCTGATATAAAAACCTTGAAAGCTAAAGAGCGCCTGCTTGGCGTGAAGCGCGTGATCCACGTGCGGGTCTATCGTCATCCACTTGTAAATCTTCGGTGCCAAAAATGCGATCGGCAGAAAGAGTAATGCCATCACCGGCAATAAAAACGCCAGGTGCTCAGTCACCCGCCGAATGGGGGCGGTCCAATTTGCATCGAAAAGATGATGAATAATCGTAAGAAACAAGGCCCCGAGGCAAATACTAAGGAAAAACATGAAAGCCAGCAGATAGGACGAACCAAATTGCTGGCCATGCGTCGAATCCGTGGCAAAGCCTATTACCGCCAGGATGCCACCGACCACTAAAAGGATCATTGGGATGTTCCGCCACTTGGCCGGAATGACCATCGGCGCGCTTGGATTGGCTGCTATAGCTGGCGAACTCATAAATTATTTTGGCACCGGCCCGGGCGGCAGCGGTTTTGTCAACTCAGCTCTCTTATCATCCGGCACATCGTCAATCGAAGCCAGGTGGCTCCGCTGCAAGGTGCGCAAATAAGCGATGATGGCCCAGCGGTCCTCAATCGTTACATTTGCGCCATATGGACCCATTAAGTTTTTGCCGTAAGTAATGGTGTTAAAGATTTCGCCATCCGCCTGCTGCACGACCTTGCGCGTCTTGGCGTCGTGCAGATCCGCAATGACTGCCATGCCAAATTTCGTGGTAATCCCTTTTCCATCACCCGAAGCGCCGTGACACGGCGAGCAATTGATATTGAATCGCTGTTGGCCGCGCGCCAGCAATTCGTTGGTTACAGGCAGCGGAATAGTTTCCACCCAATTCGTCGTGCCCGGCACTTTGCCTGTGGTCACCGGCAAATCTTCATACGCGGATCCGCGGGCGACCGTCCCAGGGACTGGCAATTGCGAACTCATGCCATTATCGAAGAAGCCATTCAAAGTTTGCGGACGCACTTTGGGCTGCTTGACCATGTCCGCAAATATTTCGATTGGGGGTTTGCGCGACATTGAACCGCGCCGTCCAGCGCTAATATATACAGCCAGGCAAAGCAGCACGAATATGAGCAGGAAATAGCGCATCAATCCCTCACTTCCTCGATGTGCTGGCTGCCGGCGTTCTCCAGGAGCTTGCGGGTTTCAGTGTCAGAATAAATTGCATCGGCCGCTTCGATGGCGATAAAAAACTTATCATGCGTCACTCTTGTAAAGCGCTCGCTTTGAAAGAGCGGATGATGAAAGCGCGGCAGTCGGTTCAAAAAGAGCATCCCACCCAGCGAGCCAAATGAGCCAAGCAGAATGGTCAGCTCGTACGAAGGCGGAAATGCAAACATCGGGCTGAAGAGCGGTTTGCCACCAACCACGATGGGATAATCATATGCGTTCATCCACCAGATCATGAGCATCCCGCAGGTGAACCCGGTTACGCCACCGATGAAGCTAAACCAGCCCACTTTCGAGCTGCCCAGGCCCATTGCCTCATCCATGCCGTGTACTGGAAACGGTGTGTAAACATCCCACCGCTTATAACCTGCATCGCGCACCATGGCTGCGGCGTGCAGCACATCGGCCGTCGTGTCAAATTCCGCCAGCAAAGCGTATTTTGTTGTGATAGCCATTAGTGGTGCCCTCCGGCTTTGGCTCCTCCCAGCGGATGATGCGGGTCAGCTTGTGGCGTAACGCCTTTGACTTCTGAAATCGCAATCATCGGCAGGTAACGCATGAACAACAGGAATAACGTCAGGAACAGCCCGAACGTGCCAATAAACTGCCAGACATCCACCCAGGTTGGCCTGAAGTAAGCCCAAATGGATGGGATGTAATCGCGATGCAGAGAAGTCACGATAATCACAAATCGTTCAAACCACATGCCGATGTTCACAAAAATGGAAATGATGAACACGATGGTCATGTTCGTCCGCACTTTTTTGAACCAGAACAATTGCGGGCAAACCACATTGCAAGTGATCATTGACCAGTAAGCCCACCAATACGGCGCAGGCTCCACTCCCCAGAGCGGGCCGAGGATGAACGGGTCCGCAGCGCGATTCCGCATAAACGCAAAGCGCTCGTAGGGATTGCCGCTATACCACGCGATGAAAAACTCCATGCCATAGGCGTATCCGACCATTGACCCAGTCGCCAGCACCACCTTACCCATTAATTCCACATGACGGACTGTGATCACATCCTGCAACTTGCAAACCACGCGTAAGGGCAGCAGCAATGTTAAAACCATTCCGAAGCCCGAGAAAATGGCTCCAGCCACGAAGTATGGCGGGAAGATGGTCGTGTGCCAGCCGGGGACTACGGAAACCGCGAAGTCGAAGGACACAATCGAATGCACGGAGAGCACCAGCGGCGTCGAGAGACCCGCCAAAATCAGGTAAGCCTTTTCGTAATTGCTCCAGTGCCGGTTCGAACCAGTCCACCCGAGTGAAAATAATCCGTAAGCCACTTGCCGGATTTTCGATTTCGCGCGGTCGCGCATGGTCGCCAAATCCGGGATCAATCCCATGTACCAGAACAGCAGCGATACTGTGAAATATGTGGAGACCGCAAACACGTCCCACAACAACGGCGAACGAAACTGCGGCCAAATCGAGTTCGAGTT
>DASWRJ010000468.1:0-3013 GCA_036403255.1 Verrucomicrobiia bacterium | reverse complement strand
GGCGCAATTGGTCAATGAGCGCTCGCTCGCCGGCCAAGCCAAAAAATATGGGCTCGGTGAGGAATTGATTCTCAGCCGCGGTGAGGAGACTGGCGGCGGGCGCACCCGATCTTCATCCCTGGCTGACGCATTCGAAGCCCTGCTCGGAGCCATTTATTTGGATGGTGGATTTGAAGCGGCGCGCGAATTCATCCTGCGCTCGTTCAAATCCGAATTCGGCGATGTTGATGAAGTCCCCAGCCTGCATAATCCCAAGGGCGAATTGCAGGAATTATTGCAATCGCAGTCGCCGGATCCGCCACAATACGAGATCAAGTCGGCGTCCGGCCCGGACCACGATCGCTTTTTCGAATGTGCGGTCTATCATAACGGCAAGGAACTAGGCCGTGGGCAGGGCAAGAGCAAGAAAGCCGCTGAAAGTGAAGCCGCCAATGCCGCCCTCCAGAAACTTTCTCGCAAACGCGGTAAAGTGCACTCCACCGAAAAGGCGCTTGCCAGCCGAAAAAAAACTTCAGCGCCCGTTTAGCTGTCCTCCAAGCTCCCGTCCTGCCCCGCTCTGCAGACCGAGCCTCCGTTTTAAAAATCCTAACGGGCCTAACGGGTAGCCCAACAGGTCAAAACATCAAAAAGGAGCAATCGTTGCAGGCATCCTAACGGGCCTAACGGACCTAACGGGTTGGGGAACATATATATACTTCCACCCGTCTTCCCCTCCTGATTACAGGAAGAAGATAAACCAAAGCTGAGACAACCTCATTTCAACGGATACTTTCCACTGATAATAGAATATTGCTGCTCGATAGCGGCTGGTCTCGGCTAAATTTCGGCCACAATCTGTAAGCCCCGAGTTAATTTTGTCTCCCAAATACCGACACCATTATAGGGTGTGCCTCTGACAGGGAATATGTGGTTTAAGCGATTTCACAATGGAGGCCGGGGATGCACATTGCGCCCGTTTGATGAGAGCAACCGTCTTTGCAGCTTTGAGCCTTCTCTGTAGTGTCTGCGCCACCTTTGGCGCTGGACGCGGCTCTTTCCTGACATTGACGGAGGAAAACGACGATTTTGCCTTAAATGGTGACCGACATTACACCCAGGGAGCCCGCATCGCCTACACTCTCTGCGAAGACCGAACACCGGATTGGACGTATTCGCTCATGCACAGATTGCCGGGCTGGGGCTTGGATATTCAGACCGTTCGACTAGGCTTTACCCTCGGACAGAACATCTACACTCCAGCAAAGTTGTGGACGTCAGCATGGATGAGCGATGATCGCCCGTATGCGGGATACATTTACTTTGGAACTTATGCTCAACGAACGGGAACAATGCTCGGTATTCCGGTGCTGGATACGGCTGAGTTGGATGTCGGTCTGATTGGTCCCTATTCGCTCGGCGAGCAAGCGCAACGCTGGTGGCACGGCATCGGGGATTGGATCCAACCGCAGGGTTGGAACAACCAACTTAAAACAGAGCCCGGTCTCACCCTGAAGCTGAACCGCCAATGGAAGTTTTCACCAACTAAACCCGAAAATGGCTGGGGCATTGAAATGCTGCCGCAAGCGGGTGTGAGCCTCGGGAACGTTATGACCTTTGGCCAATTGGGGGCCATGCTGCGGGCCGGCTACAATATCCCGGAAGATTTTGGTGTGCAGAATATTGATTCGTTGGCTGCCCAATATGGCGGGCGCGGGCCCAACACGCCCATTTTTGGCGCTTACGTCTTTGCAGCCGCCGATGGCAAAGCAGTCGCGCATAATGCATTCCTCGATGGTAACCTTTGGCAGCGCAGCCATAGCATCAGCAAAAATCCGTTTGTGGCAGAATTTAAGGCCGGAGGCGTGTTGACAACCCGCTACTTCGAAATCGCCATGACATTCATGATGCGCACCTGCGAATTCAAAACCCAGCAGCGTTGCGATCGCTTCGGCAGCCTGACACTAACCGCCAAGTTCTGAACGTGGTCGGCTCCAAATGAACACCCTACGCGAGAAGCTTCGTCACGACTTCGCCATGCACGTCGGTCAGGCGAAAATCGCGGCCCTGGAAACGGTGCGTCAATTTCGTATGATCAAAGCCGAGCAGGTGGAGAAGCGTGGCGTGAAGATCATGCACATGGACGGGGTCTTTGACCGCGTTAAATCCGAATTCATCACTCTCGCCCAGTGTTAGCCCTGGCTTCAGTCCACCGCCAGCCATCCACATCGTAAAGGCATTTGGGTGATGGTCACGACCGTCATTGCCGCCTTGCACCATGGGAGTGCGGCCAAATTCCCCACCCCAGATCACCAGCGTATCATCGAGCAGTCCTCGTTTTTTTAGATCGGCCACCAGCGCCGCGCTCGGTTTATCAGTCTTGCCGCATTGGTCCTTCAAACCGCTGACCAGCCCGCCGTGATGGTCCCAGGCTTCATGGAATATCTGTACAAAGCGCACCCCGCGCTCGATCAGCCGACGCGCCAGCAGACAGCAATTGGCGTAGGATGATTTGCCAGGTTCAGCGCCATACATTTCCAGCGTTTCTTTGGATTCCTTATTCAAATCCATGACTTCCGGCGCGACCCCTTGCATGCGATAAGCCATCTCAAACGAATTAATGCGTGATGCGATTTCCGGATCGCCGACTTCCGCCAAGTGCATTTCATTTAACCGCTTCAGAGAATCCAACGAGTCGCGCTGGAGTTTTTCATCGAAGCCGCGGGGATTCTTTAGAAACAAGACCGGGTCGCCGCTGGTGCGGAATGGAACCCCGGCATAAACGGTTGGCAGAAATCCCGCGCCCCAATTCGAGGAGCCGCCGCTAGTGCCTTTCTGGCCGGTGCTGAAAACCACGTAAGCTGGCAAGTCCTGCGATTCGCTGCCGAGGCCGTAAGTAACCCACGAACCGAAACTCGGTCGCCCAAATTGTTGCGAGCCGGTGTTCATGAAAATCTGCGCTGGTGCGTGGTTAAACGCATCCGTTTTCATGGACTTAACAATCGTGATGTCGTCCGCGACTTTGGCCAGGTGCGGT
>DASWRJ010000467.1:0-6584 GCA_036403255.1 Verrucomicrobiia bacterium | reverse complement strand
GGTTTCTTTGACCGCAGGCGGGGTGGGCGCGGTGGGTATGGCAGGCGCGGAATCTTTTTTATCATCCGCAGCCTGGAGCAAGGAAGCGCCGAGGAGCAAAATACTGGCTGTGATGGCCGGTCCTAATCGAAGGAACATGATACTTTTCATTTTGTATTAAACGGTTTGCGAACCTGGCGGCGTTTGCCGCCAAAACTCTCCCCCGGCGTTGCCAAGGGCCGCAAATGATTAGCGGAGTTTACTGAAAAAATCCAGAGTTAACTTTACGCCTCAATCCAAGAGTGACGAGTGGGGCAAGGCCCTTACTTCGCGTTGTCGTCTTTTTTCTTCTCTTCGTTGCCGGCGTTTTCACGGCGGCGCACTGCGTTGGCGCGGATCTTTTCCCATTTTTCGGTTTGTTCGGCCGTGAGGATGGGTTTGATTTTCTCCGAGGTTTCCTTGCGGATTTCGCGGTTCCTGGCCAATCGCTCCTGCCGGGAAAGATTTTGATCCTGGCGTACGTCGCGAATTTTTTTGAACTCCTCTTCCACGATGGGGCGAATCTTGGCCTTTTGCTCATCCGTTAAATTTAATTCGGTAGCCACGCGCTTAAGCTGTTCCTGGAGCTGAGCGACGCGGGGCCGTTCGGGTTTGGCTTCGGTTTTATCCGGATTATCCGCGGCGGAAACGGAGAAGGGGATTGCGATGGCAAGAGTGCTAATCACCGCAAGACTTGCAATAAGAGCTTTCTTAAATTTCATAACTATCCACTGCGCTAGAGTTTTATTTCAGCCAGTTTACTGGCTTAAAAGGACAGACGCGCTGGGACGCAAGAGGTTACAGGCTAAAACGATGCGCATTCCAGTTTTTAAAAACAGGCCCCGCACCGAATTGGTCATCTCCCCAAAATTGCAATTGAATCCAGCCGGGTTTACGCCCGGTTTGCATCTTTCTTGCGGGTCACTCCCTCAAAAATCATTTTCAAGGGGGTTTGCAGGGTTTGCGGGCTTTTGGAAGGTATATACCTATGTGCTCATCATCCTGCTCTTAATCCTAATCATAATCCATTCAAACCTTAGCTGCGGTTCAGGCTGGTTCAGGCTAAACCAGGCTGAATTCTACAGAGGCGCGCCTGCGCTCAAAACGAAAACTCGCAACATGGATTGACAAAGACCGTAGAATGAATACCGTTCATTTGAACGGTATGCTGGGATTGACCAAACGACAACAACAGGTGCTCGATTTCATTCAGCAAAATCAACAGACGCAAGGGGTGAGTCCCAGTCTGCGTGACATTGCCCGCGCGTTTGGCTTTCGGAGCATGACCACGGCCGTCGAGCACGTGCAGGCGCTTCGGAAGAAAGGCGTGCTCGCCGCGCAGGCGCATCGCGCCCGAGCGCTGCAGGTTATTTCGCCGCTGCAAAACTTGCGCAAGCGAGTGGTCGATATTCCGCTTTTCGGATCGATTCCGGCCGGCCCGGCTGAAGACCGCGTACAGGAGGCGCGCGGCTGCGTGTCGGTTGATGTGCAGAGTATCGGGATTAAGCCATCGTCGCGGACATTCGCGCTGGAGGTGCGAGGCGACTCGATGACTGGGCGGCATATTGTGAACGGCGACATTGTGATTCTGGAGCATGGGATGACTCCGAAAATCGGGGACGTCGTGGCCGCGTTGATTGATAACGAGAGCACACTGAAGACTTATCTGGTCGAGCGGGGCAAGCCGTATCTGCGCGCGGAAAATCCGCGTTATCCACAGCTCATCCCGGCGCAGGAATTGGTGATTCAGGGCGTGATGGTGGCGCTGATTCGGAAGCGGAAGTGAGTGGTTCGCCCGGTTGCAGAAATCGGAAAATTTAAAATTCCATGCGCTCGATCGTTCATTTGGACGCGGACGCTTTCTTCGCCTCGGTCGAGCAGGCGGCGGACCCGCGTTTGCGTGGGAAACCGATCGCGGTCGGCGGCGAAAGGCGCGGCATCATTGCTTCGGCTTCGTATGAGGCGCGGAAATT
This sequence comes from Verrucomicrobiia bacterium, assembly GCA_036403255.1. Taxonomy (GTDB): domain Bacteria; phylum Verrucomicrobiota; class Verrucomicrobiia; order Limisphaerales; family JAQGOV01; genus JAQGOV01. Next base: position 4,593 of record DASWRJ010000467.1, on the reverse strand, counting down.
GGGCGTTTACACGCCGATGCCGACGTCGCGGGCGCGCAAGCTCTGCCCGAAGTTGATCGTCTTGCCTGGCGACTTCGATAAATACGAGCGCTTCTCGCGCTGGATGTTCAGCTACGCGTATGATTTCACGCCGGATGTGGAGATCAGCTCGATTGACGAAGGATATTTTGATCTAAGCGCCACGCGCAAGGCGCCCGTGCGCATCGCCGAGAAGATTCGGGAGGCGATACGGCAGGCGCTCAAAATTTCGGTGAGCGAAGGGATCGGCAGCAACAAATTGATCAGTCAAATCGCGTCAAAGCTCAATAAGCCGGCGGGCTTTGTGCAGGTGCCTGATGGCGCGGAGAAACAATATCTGGAGCCGCTGTCCAATCGGTGGCTGCCGGGTGTGGGTCCGCAGATGTCGGCGCGGTTGAATTCGGCCGGGCTGGTGCGCATTGGGCAAATTGCCAGCACGCCCCTGGAATTGCTGCACCTGATGATGGGCAACATGGCGCGGAGCACGCGCGAGTTTGCCCATGGGCGCGATGAGCGGCCACTCGTGCCGGTGGGGGAACCCGCCAAGTCGTACAGCCAGCAGGAAACGTTCGGCGCGGACACCACCGATGAGGAATATGTCGAGGCGCTGTTGCGGCGCATGGCGGATAATCTCACGAGCAAAGTGCGCGAGGAGGGCAAAAGCATTCGCACGGTCACGATCAAGGTGCGCTACAATGACATGGACGAAACGCAGCGCAGCGAGAGCTTGGTTGAACCGACGGATCTGGAAACGGATGTTTATCCGCGACTGCGCCCGATGCTGCGCCGCGCCTGGGAACGGCGCGTGAGCCTGAGGATGGTCTCGCTGAAGTTTTCAAACATCTACGATGGCGTTTTCCGATCTGAATTGCCGCTGGAGGTGGACGCGCGCAAACACGACGCGCAACGGCGGCTGGCGGCAACGGTGGATGCGCTGCGCAAAACGCACGGACCGCGCGTGCTTTTTCGCGGGCACGATTTTGTACTGGCGCGTGAGCCGGAAAATGCGTGCGCACCCGCACCGGCGCGAAGAGCCGGGCCGCAGGTAAATTACGCACAGGCTGCATTCCACATTCAGCCGGCGCGGGTGAAGCCATATATCCCCTTGCACCTGCACAGTTACTATTCGTTTCTAAACTCGACGCTCTCGATTCGCGCGATTCAGGAACTGGCCATCCGCCATGAATTGCCGGCGATCGCCATGACGGATCAGGCGGGGCTTTATGGCGCGGTCGAGTTTGTGCAGGCCGCGAAGGTGGCTGGTTTCAAACCTTTGGTGGGCGCGGAGATCTCTGTGGGCGGGCGACCGTTGCGATTGTTGGTGGAGACGACTCGGGGTTACCAGAACCTTTGCCGGATATTGAGTCTGCAAAACAGCCGCGGCCCGGCCATGGCGAGCGCGCGCAAATCGCGGCGGGAGGCAGCTTCGAACAAGACGGAGCTGTTTGAGGAGCAGGAGTTTGTTTCGGCAAACGTGGCGTCCCTGGATTCGACGCAAAAGCTCGAAGGGCTTACGGATGGTTTGATTGCGCTGAGTCCTGATCCAAAATTCTCCACGTTCTTTCCCGGCGCGTTTTACCTGGAAATTTCTGACCCGGCCGAGCTTTCGAACCTGAGTGCGCCAAACCGGTTGCCCATGGTGGCATCAATGCCCGTCCACTATGCCTCACCGGCGGATCGCAAACGCTTTCATATCGTGCAAAGCATTCGCACACTGACGTTGCTGCGGCAGGAGCATCCCGAAAAACAGCTCGCCGGCGATTTTCACTTTCGACCGCCACGTGAGATGCGCGAGTTGTTCAGGCAACGTCCCGAACTCGTGGACCGCACGCACGAAATCGCCGCGCGTTGCACGTTTCAATTTCCATTTGGCAAACCGCAATTTGCGGCTTATGCGCCGCCGCACGGAGCGAGCGCCGAAGCTTTTTTGCGCCGGCTGGTTTTGGCTGGATTGCAGCGCCGCTATGGAAGCAAGGCCTCGCAAGTGCGGAGGCAAATCGAGGAGGAACTGGCCATCATCGCCGAGGTGGGCTACGAGGAATACTTCCTGGTTGTCTGGGACTTGCTGCAAATGTGCCGCGAGCGGGGCATTGCCTGGATTACGCGCGGCAGCGCCGCCGATTCGCTGGTCTGCTATTGCCTGGGCATCAGCGACGTCTGTCCGATTCGATTTGGCCTGTTTTTTGAGCGTTTTTTGAATCGGGAACGGATGCAGATGAACAAGCTGCCGGACATTGATGTGGATTTTCCGCACGACCGCAAGGACGATGTGATTGATTTGATTTTCCAAAAATTCGGGCGCGAACACACCGCCGTGGTAGGAGGATTTTCGACTTACCTGGCGCGCGGGGCGGTGGCGGATGTGGCCAAAGTGCTCGGCGTTTCCGAGTATCAGGTGCGGCGGTTCACCGAGAATTTTCCGTGGACGAGTGCGCGCGGCATCGGCGAACTGGTCCGGCAAAGCCAGGACTGCCGCGATTTGCCGCTGGATGAAGACCCTTATAAATCGGCGCTGCAGATGGCCGAGTTCCTCGACGGCTTTCCGCGTTACGCGAAGATGCATCCGTGCGGCCTGGTTTTGTCGCGCCAGCCGATGATGGAGTTGACGCCGACATTTACTTCAAACAAAGGCTATCCCACGACGCATTATGATATGGATGCAGTGGAAACGATTGGGCTGGTGAAGTTGGACATCCTGGCGCAGGGCGGGCTTTCGGTGATGCGCGATATAAAAAGCGCCCTGGCAGGGAAGGGGATTGAGATCGATTTGGAGCGGATGCAGAGCAAAGCGTCAACTTGTCAGGTCGAAGCAAATAACATAAATAATGGGTGTGAAGATCGAGGAAATCCGCCAAGCCCTGCATGCTGAGCCGTTCAGGCCATTTTGGATTTATTTGGCGGATGGCGGACGTCTTCGGGTGCGGCATCAGGATTTTGTGGCGATCGAACCAGCCGGGCGCGAGCTGATTGTTTATCAATCTGATAACTCGCACCAGATTGTAGATGTGTTAATGATCACTCGGCTCCAGGTTAAGGACAAAAACGGAGTGCAGCCCGGGAAGACAAGTTGATTTGCGAATCCACGGCAAATACGATCTGCCTGCAGCGCTCAATGCGTCATCGCGTAGAAGATGATGTTTATGCCCATGGGGAAGGCTTGCTTCTCGGAGAACTCGTGGAAGTAGGCTTCATCCTGTCCCTCGCGCTCCCAGCCGTCGCCGAAATCCGTGTTGTGGCAGAGAATCGCACACATGCGGCCCTTATCATCAAAGAAGGCGCGGTAATGCGGTTCCTTGGCGTCTTCGCGCTCCCAGGTGATGCCCGTGCCGCGATTTCTCTGCGCATGCGGCAGGCCGGGAACTTGCGGTTTGGCTTTTAGATCAAAAACGCAGTGAAAAATGGCATGCGTAAGATCGAGCTCAACATAGTCGCGATCCGGAAAAACGCGTTTCATTTCCTGATGGAAATTTCCCCATTCATTCGCGTGCCCACGCTGCCCGCGGGGCGCAGTTTCGCCCCAAAAATCGTCGGCCATCAGAAAACCGCCATTGAGCAGATACTTTCGGAGAATGGGCACTTCCTCATCCGTGAACGTCAATCGGCCGGGTTCGACAATGTAGATGAAGGGATAATTAAAAAGCTCTTTGTCCGTCAATTCGAGAAACAGTCCGTCTGGATTGACTTTCATCGAGGTCATTTGCTGGAGGCGATACGAGAAGTTGATATCGCTATCGGGCGAATCGATCTGCCAGCGCTCGAGGGGGTCATGGCCGAAACCGTATTTGCCGCTCACGCTGTATTTAATTCGGACGAAGGTGAAAACGTCCTTCTGGAATGCGGGTGGATTGGTCCAGACTGGAAGGTCAAGAGTGACACGGGTTTCTTCGTTAATGGCATGCGGCGGTAATTCGCGCGGGGAACGCTGGGCGATGCAGAGTCCGGCCAGCAGGGCGATGCCTGCGCTAAGGAGGAGGGCTTTAGCAGTTTTATTCATTTATGATAAGCAGCACGCAGCCTCGAAATCATAAGCCATAGAAGTGAGACGTGCAATAACGACGATTTCTCCATTAATAAAGTAAGAGGACGTGCGAATGGAATTGAAGCAGGCCAGCCGGGCTTTGAGGCGATTCGCATGCGACTCATTGGATTATGGCTTCCGTTTTTGTCCGTGCTTTGAGAGGGATCTCGGCATAAGATTTCAGGAATGAGTTCCAAAGATAAAGGCAAAGCGGCGGAGAAGTCGCTTGGCAGCGGGGTTTTGGGCTTAATGAAGTTTCTGGCGCTGGCGGCGCTTGCGCTCTCTGCCTATCTGGCAAGTGTATCGTTGCAAGGCGGCTCAGTAGCCGGCTGTGGCCCTGAATCGAGCTGCGACAAAGTCCTGCACAGCCGCTGGAGTTCGTGGTTTGGATTGCCGATCAGTTTGGGGGCAGCAGCGCTTTATGTGATGATTTTTATTCTGCTCTGGCGGCTGGGGCCAAAAGTTCCCGCAGTCCAACAGCGCAAAGCCTGGAAGTTATTGTTTCCGGGCGCGATTGCCATTTTGGGAGCGGCGGTGTGGTTTAGCGCACTGCAGGT
>DASWRJ010000466.1:0-3554 GCA_036403255.1 Verrucomicrobiia bacterium | reverse complement strand
CCCCAGCGAATTGCGCGACCGGCGGCTGCTCGCTTTTGACCCCGACCTGATTGATACCATTGAAGTGCTCGGCGAAGACAAATTTACCGTGCTCCGCCAGGGATCGAATACGTGGAGAGCGATCAAAGATTTGCCCGTGCCGGCGGACGCCGACCTGGTGCGCGATTGGTTGAACCTCCTCGGCACCTTGGAAGCCAATGTCGAGAAGGATGTGGTCACTGACTTTGGCAATTACGGCCTTGCTCCTCCCTGGCGCCAGGTGTTGCTGAAGAGTTCGTATACGAACGCGGCTGGGCAACCCACCAACCGGGTAATCGCCCAAATGTCACTCAGCGGGAAGCAGGGAGATAAAATTTTTGCGCGCAGCTTTGAAGATTCGGTTTATTGGATAAAGCCATCGGATTATGATCGGCTGCCCTTCGCAGCCTGGCAGCTTCGCGATCGGCGTGTCTGGGCCTTTGCCACAAATCAGGTCGCGAAAATCACGTTGCGCGATAATGGTTACACGCGTGAGATGGTCCGCAGCACCTCGGGAGATTGGGTCCTGGCCAAAGGCTCTTCCGGCATGATCAATCCGTTTGAAATCGAAGAAGTCGTGTTCCAGTTGAGCGAATTGCGCGCGGCCGTGTGGGTCGAACAAACAGACGCCAATCGCCTGCTGTATGGGTTTAAAAATGACGGTTACAAGCTTGCGCTTGAAATTAAAAGCGGCGACAAGACGCAGAATTACGTTCTCGAACTGGGTGAAAAAGCACCTTCGCAATTTCCCTATGCGATTGCCTCCATGGACGGCCAAGGCACCATTTTTGAATTTCCGGTTCCTCTGGTCTTCAAACTCAAGCATGCTTTGAGCAACCCGCCTTTGCGCGCCGCCGTGCAGCCCCCACAATAATTCCATTGAGAATCAGGCACGGGAACGCCATCGTGGTGTTGTGGGCGAAACACCGCAGCAACTAAAAAAACCGGGACGCGGCCGAAAAGTTTTTCGGGTCTGCTTTCGCTGCATTCGCCTTATGGTTCTTGGCCTGCTACTCGTGCTGGTGACGGCCGGTTTTTTCCTCAACAAAATTGGCCTGCCGGACTTCGTCAAGCGCAAGGTCATTGCCCAATTAGAAGCGCGCGGTTGGAACATCGAATTCAGCCGATTGCGCCTGCGCTGGCATCGCGGCATTGTGGCGGAAAACATCTCGCTCGAACCACGCGGAGGCAAGCCAGGGCCGCACCTGTTCATCGATGAGGCAGTTTGCCATTTTAACTACAGCGCCTTGCTGCACCGCGAATTCCTGGTCGATTCTGTCCAACTCGGCGGAGGCCGGATGGTGTTGCCGCTGGCAAAAGGCGCGGAACCTTCGAAGCCGTTGCAAATCGAAAACCTTCACGGGCGTCTGAACTTTAAGCCCAGGGATGAGTGGGAACTACTTTCGCTTTCCGGCCTGGTTCTCGGCACAAAATTCCAATGCAGTGGCAATCTGACCAATGCCTCGATGCTGCGTGATTTGCAATTTCCGAAAACCACCAGCGCAACCGACAAAACCGCCTCGCAAAAATTTTGGCGCGATCTTGCGGCGCACGTGCAACAGATTCGTTACACGACGCCTCCACGGCTCGAAGCAAGTTTTCACGCCGATGCCGCCGATTTGAGACAGGCATCAGCCGAGTTGAGATACCAAATTGAAGCCGCCGAATCTCCCTGGGTATCGGGCACGAACCTGCTGTTGTCCGCCCGACTCTCACCCTCAACAGTGAGCAACGATTGGTTCCAGGCCGATCTCAAACTCGAGGTGGAAAACGCGCGCATCCCTGGTTTGCAGGCTGAAGCCGAACACTTTGAGTTTAGCGCTACCTTGCAGCCGCCCTATACCAATCAGTTTCCGATCAACTCCGATCTCCACTTCAATTTGAAACATGCCAATACTAGCTGGGGCAAGGGACAAGACGTGATGATAGTGGCGCGCACCGTTCCTATTGGCGCAGGGGAAAAGATGGAAACCCAGGTGAAAGCTTCGGCGCGAGGCATCAAATCGAAATGGGCCAGCGCCGGAAATCTGCAACTTGATGTAAAGGCCCGGCACGCCAGCAGCAATTGGAGCCCGGCCCAAATCACGGGCAAGCTTGAATTTGCCAACGCCGCCACGCCGCAAGGCACAATTGAGAGCGGGACCACCAGCTTTCAGGGCATCCTGCCCGCCACGAATGAATGGCGTTTTGCGAAAACGAACCTCGATTGGCCCAGCCGGTTTGAAAATTTCCCGTTCACCGCATCAGCCGATTTGACCAATATTCATTCCCCGAAGCTGGACGTTGCCGATTTAAATGTGGAGCTGGCCTGGAGCGCGCCGAAATTGCAATTTACGACCAGGGGCCGCATCTATGATGGCGCGGTCTCCCTGCACGGAGAGGCGGATACAGCTTCTCGCGAAGTGACATTCGTCGGACGCAGCAATTTCGATGTGCAAAAGATCGCGCCGTTGCTGACGACTAATTCGCAGCGCTGGCTGGCAAGCTATACCTGGAAGAAAGCTCCACGGGTTGAGGCGCAGGGAAGACTTATCCTGCCGGAATGGAGTAACCGCGACGTTAGCTGGGGAAAGGAAGTTCTGCCGAATTTTTCCGTCGAGGGCCGTTTTGAAGTGGCCGAAGGCGCTTATAAGGGTGTGCCCTTCTCGGCTGCCGAGTCGCCCTTCTTCTTCACGAATATGATTTGGCATATTCCGCATTTAAAGGTTTCACGCCCGGAGGGCACGGTCGAGGCCGATTACTTTTCCGACCAGCGCACGCGTGATTTTCATTGGCAGTTGCACTGCAAAATTGATCCCAAAATCCTCGAACCACTCTTTAAAGAAAATCAAAGGCGCGTCTTTGGCTTCATCCAATTCACTTCACCACCTGAAATTGAAGCGGAGGTGTGGGGGCGCTGGCGCGACCCACAGCGATTGGGGGCCGCCGGAAAGCTGGTGCTAACCAATTGCTCGTTTCGCGGTGAGAAAGCCGATTTTTGTTCTACATGGGTGCGTTATACCAATGAGTTACTCACGCTTTACGAGCCGAAAGTACTTTCCGGAGGGCGCGAAGCAAACGCTCAGGGAGTGGCTTTCGATTTTGTGACACACAAAGCGTATTTCACCAATGCCGCGGGCAACCTCGACCCGCATATAGTCGCTCGGGCCATAGGCAAAGGGGCAGCGCATGCCATCGAGACATACCAATTCGAAACGCCGCCGGGTATTTTGATGAGCGGCGTCATCGATCTGCAAAAGGGGCGCCGCGAGGAGGACGTTTGGTTCCAAATAACCGGCGAGCGCTTTCACTGGCAAAATTATGTTCTGCAACAAGTTGCCGGGAACCTGCATTGGCTTGGCACCGAGTTGCTGCTGACCAATATGCACGGGACTTTTCGCACGGGCCAAATCGCCGGCTGGGCGGATTTCCATTTTTGGCCCGACCTTGGCACTGAATTCGCATTCCATCTGGTCGTCGCTGGCGTGGATCTCCAATCTTTCATCCAGCAAGCAGGTTTTCGCACGAATAAAGTGGAAGGCACTCTCGACGGCGAG